>JAZUBE010000179.1:0-7090 GCA_045638325.1 Eubacteriales bacterium | reverse complement strand
AAATAAAGCACCCGCAACCGGAGTTTATGCTCCTTATTATTACATATCTATCGGCTACAGGCAGGATCTTCCGGCAAAGCCCGCAACTCTTCGTGCGAACGGAATCTATGCTCTTTTTACCGAAACAAGGCCTGTGATCCTCAGAAACGAGCTTGTTGCCGGTAATACAAAGCTGCTTTTTGCCGATGTCTGTGAGACTGAGCTTGAATATGCAAAAAAGCTCACGACGAGCTTCGGAAGACGTAATTTCGTTTCAAATAATGACCACTATGCTCCCGATTATACGCGAATCCTCACGGTGGGCGTTCCCGGAATGATAGAGGAGATCGACAGATCCATGGTATCTCATGCAGAGGATGAGGTGAAGCTCACGAATCTTCGTGCAATGCGCCATGCCATGGAAGGCTTTGCAGGACTTATTGCTAATTATGCCGATGCGGCAGAGAAATGCATAGGCGCCGACGGTTACAACGATGACAGACTTCACTTTATGGCAGATAACTGCAGAGCTGTCGCGAATCGTGCTCCCGAATGCTTTGCAGAGGCACTGCAGCTTGTGTGGCTCTGCCACCAGGCCTTTCTCATGGAGGGACGTTATGCAATGGCGCTCGGCCGTCTTGATCAGTACCTATATCCCTTCTACAAGGCAGATATCGAGAACGGCAGGATCACCGATGATAAGGTCATAGAACTTCTTGAAAATGTGTTTATAAAGCTGCAGGGCGATGTTGTTAATATCTGCATCGGAGGCAAAGATGCGGCAGGCAACTGTCAGATCAACGAGCTCAGCCGTTGTATCCTCCGTGCAGTTGGCAACTGTAATGTGCCCGGTCCCAATCTGTCTCTCAGACTTACGGATGATACCCCCGATGAGTTCCTCGACGAGTGCCTTAAGACTATCGGTACAGGACTTGGCTATCCTGCACTGATGAACGATGATGTGAATATTGCGGCACTTGAGAGATACGGCTATTCTCATGAGGATGCCTGCAATTACTGCATGGTTGGCTGTATCGAGAATTTCATCACGGGAATGCAGCCGCCGTGGTCCGACGGACGCTTTGATCCTCCGAAGTATTTCGATTACGTATTCAACCGTGGTATCGGTGAGACAAACAAGTCCATCGGACTTGACCTCGGTGCGGTTGAAGATATACATTCCATGGATGAGTTCATGGAGAATTATAAGCGTCAGCTTGCATACGGAGCAGGAGAGTATGTCGCTTTCTTCAATAACATAAATGATTCAATAAACCAGAATTATTTCCCCGAGCCTTTCCTTTCATGCTTCTGTGATGACTGCATTGGACGTGGACTTGATATAAACGGTGGTGGTGCAAAGTATCCGTCAGTGCATGGTGCTGCGGTTATGGGCATCGGTACTGTTGCGGATTCTCTGGCAGCTATCGAAAAGGTTGTCTTTGTTGATAAGGCAGCAACTCTTGCCGAGCTTCGTGATGCAATGAATGCGAATTTCGAGGGATACGATGAGCTTCACAAGAAGCTCCTTGCGGCTCCCAAGTACGGTAATAACGATGACTTTGCGGACAAATATGCGGTGTGGTATATCGAATATATGTATGAGCTGTTCAGTAAATACCGTACCCGTGACGGCGGATATTTCTATATCGCCGCTGCGGCGAATGTGAACAATATCGGTGCAGGTAAGACCATAAATGCAACTCCTGACGGAAGACTCCGCGGTGAGCCTCTGTCAGATGCGGCATCTCCCACATACGGTCGTGATACGAAGGGTGCAACATCTACTGTCAACAGTGTTGTGAAGCCCGATTATACAAAGGTTGCCTGCGGAAGCGTTGTAAATCAGAAATTCTCTCCCGCAATGTTCGATGACGAGAGACGTGCAAAACTCCTTGCTCTTATAAGAACTTACTTCAGAAAAGGCGGTCAGGAGATGCAGATCAACTCTACCTCAAGAGAGATTCTCATTGATGCCATGGAGCATCCCGAAAATTACGGAAACCTCGTTGTACGAGTATCGGGATTCTCAGCCTTCTACGTAACTCTCGGCCGTGATGTTCAGGAGGATATACTGAACCGTACACAGCATGAATAATATGAAGCTGAACATTTCAAATATACAGCATTTCTCAGTGGGAGACGGAGAGGGTATCCGTACTACAGTGTTCTTTAAGGGGTGCGGACTCAGATGCCCCTGGTGCCATAATCCCGAGAATCTCGCGGCTGTTCCGGCGGAACTTCACTACAGGAATGGCAGGACTGAAACTCTCGGCAGAGTTGTTAGTGTTGAGGATATACTTCCGGAGCTTCTGGAAGACCGTGATTTCTATGAGACAAGTGGTGGCGGAGTAACTCTGTCCGGCGGTGAGGTCATGCTTCAGGCTGACGGTGCACGAGCTCTTGCGGCAGCACTTGCGGCAGAAGGGGTGAATACCATTATCGACACGGCAGGGTGTGTACCGTATTCGGAGTTCGAAAAACTTAACGGTGCTGTTTTCGGGTATCTTTACGATTTCAAAACTGCCGATCCCGAAAAATACCGCAGTATTGGCGGAGACCGGGAGCTTGTGACAGATAATCTCGTAAGACTTCGGGCTGATGGTGAGCATGTCCGTGTGAGGATTCCTTTTATCCCCGGATTTAATTCGGATGACGGTGATGTGTTTCAGATATGCCGTCATTTGCAGAGTATAGGAATTACCGCTGTGGAGATAATCCCGTTCCATAGACTCGGTTCATCAAAATATGAGGCAATGGGGCTTGATTATCCATACAAAGATGTGGAGACAATGCCGAAAGATAAGGTGAACAAGGTAAAAGCCATGTTCGGTGAATACTTTGAGGTACTGTCCGGATACAGATGATCCTGAATATATAATAAAATTCCCGTAAAGCATCAGCTTTTACGGGAATTTTAATCTGTCGGAAAAATCGTAGGCTTTCAGACAACCTCAGATTTGTCAGAGTATCTTATTTTTTGGAACCTTTTTTCTTCACAACAACGATGATTACTGCAGCAGCAATAACTACAAATGCAATAACAGCCGCAATGATTATTATGGTGTTGTCTGAATCCTTACCCTCATTGTTATCGGCATCATCAGCCACAGAAGCACCTGCATTCTCGGTGACAGCGGCACCGGTTTCGGGAACGGGATCTGTGATTGATTCTGTAACGGGTTCGGTTACATCTGTTTCAGGTTTATAATAGAGAGAATTGTCAATTGCGAACTTGATATTGTTATCTTTTGCAAACAGATGAGCTGTGGAATTTTCAGCACAGCGGATAGTGAGCTTGTAGCAGCCCTTGAAGCTGTCCTTGAAGATTCCCGTAACGCTGTCGGGGATCACGATCTCGGTGAGGTTTTCGCAACCGGAAAATGCGAGATTTATATTTTCCACTCCGCCTTCGAGTACGACCTTTTTAAGACCTGTACATTCAATGAAAGCGCCGTTGTATATCTGACGGATGTTACCGGGAATGGTGATCTCGGTGAGAGATGTACATTTATTGAAGACGGATTTGTTGAGACCTTTAAGTCCGCGACCGAAAGTTACATTTGAGAGAGATGTGCATTCGGAGAAAGCACTTTCTCCGATGCTTGTAACGCTGTCGGGCAGAGCGATCTCGCTGAGAGATGTGCATTTTGAAAATGCTTCAGTACCGATGTCTGTAATATTATCGGTAACAGGTGAAACGGACAGAGAGGTGCATCCGGAGAACATTCCGTTGCTGATCTTTGTGACATTTTTTGAAAGGATCACCTCGGTGAGAGATTCACAATCTTTAAAAGCATATGATCCGATACCCTTGACACTGTCGGGCAGGATGATCTTGCTTACTTCCTTGCAGTTCATGAAAGCATATGCAGCGATGCTGACGGTACCGTTTTTAAGTGTAAAGGGACCGCTTATAGCTGAATCTACATCAATAAGATGATTTCCTATGTAGAGCGCACCGTTCTTGTAGTTGGATGAATCGGTGATTTTTCTTGAGCTGTCGAATATGCTTGCTCCGATGCTTGTAACACTGTCGGGGATAACGACATCCTCAAGATTTGAGTTGTAGGAGAATGCGTATGAGCCGATACTTTTTACAGTGTCGGGCAGAGTGATCTTTGTGATATCGGGAAGACAGGAGAGCGCATTTGCACCGATCTTTTCGGTACCGTCGGGAATATTGACTTCTCCTTCGATGAGAGTGCCGTTCAGATACAGCTTGTGTGCCATAGAGAGAGGATTTGCGTGCGTATCGTTAAATTCGATCTCGCACCATGCGGAAAGATCGGTGATGTTTACACGGGTGAGACTGTCGCAGAATACAAATGCAGATCTGTCAACAAGAGTAATGCTTTTCGGGAAAGTGATCTCGGTAAGTCCACTGCAATTTGCAAACGCATTCACACCAAGAGTGGTCACGCCCTCGGGAATGATTACTTTTTTGACGTTTACACATTCATTGAATGCCTGATATCCGATCGTGGTAACAGGGCATTCGCCGAGAGTGTCCGGAATCGTTACGCTTCCGCTTGCAGCAGTGTCAACTTTAGTGATGGTCGCTTCTCCGTCGGTGATCTTGTAGGTGTAGATTCCGTAGGTATCGGCGAGAGATGAGTGCGGGAATACGGCAACAGCCATAATGACTGTAAGAATTACCGCAAGTGTCTTCTTCAGTTTCATGTGTATTCCTCCAAAAATAAAAAAGTGTGTGCAAACCAAGGCAGCACACACCGAAAAATGTACGACCCTGATTTTGCTACCACACAAAAATCCATTGCATTATTCAGAAATGCAGAAAACGAGCCTACATTTTTACCAAAGTAAAAAAATGTACACTTCTGAACAATACAATATCGAATTTTTGTGTGGTGAATATATTTTACCACAATTTTCCCGACATGTAAATACCCGTATTAAAAACGACTTTTATAATATGAAATTAAAATATAGACGCATCCGCTACTTGTAATATTTAATCATATATGGTAAAATATAATTTATGAATTACAAAGCATAGGAATTGATAAAGCGAATGAGTACAAGAAAAAATACATTGTTCATGATAATATACGAGATTGCGGTATATCTTATACCTCTTGTTACTGCACCGTATATTGCAAGAGTCCTCGGGACCGAGGGTACGGGGGTTTACTCCTATACCTATTCCATCGCAAATTATTTCATAGTGTTCATACAGCTCGGCGTAACTTTGTACGGAAGGCGAGAGATCGCATCAAAAACAGATCCTGCCGAACGCTCAAAGGCATTCTGGAGTATTTTCTCTGTCATTACGGTAATGTTCTTTGTTTCGGGCGCGATCTATCTCGTTATGTGCTTTACCGTTGAGAGTGCATATTCGACGGCACTGCTTATACAGGGATTCCTTCTCCTTGCGGCATGGCTTGATATTTGCTGGCTTTTCTTCGGCATCGAGAAATTCGCTCTCGCGGTATCGCAGAATATTTTCCTGAAGCTCGCATCCCTCGTGCTCGTTTTCGTTCTTGTAAAGGATGCGGGAGACACGAATCTCTACATTGGTATGATGTCCGTCTCCTCGTTCCTCGGAGTATTCATAATGTGGGTAGTGCTCCCGAAATACGTGAGCGCACCGAAGATAAAGTTCCGTGATGTAGTGCCTCACCTCAAACCCCTCATCATCATGACGGTACCCGTTCTGTCCGTGCAGCTTTTCTCCCTTACGGACAAGGTGCTTCTCGGAATGATGGTGGATGTGGATTCCGTTGGAGTATACGGTAATGTGTACAAGATTGCGCGAATCCCCATTTCTATCATATCAACTATCGGTACGGTGCTTCTCCCAAGGATCACCAATATGATAGCGCGTGGTAAAGAAAAAGAGACTTTCGCATATATCGAGCGTTCTCTCTCCTTTACCATGATCGTAGGATGCTCCTGTGCCTTCGGACTTTGCAGTATCGCTCCTACATTCGTTCCGCTGTATCTCGGTGAAGAATTCAGAAGCGGTGTACCCGTTCTGCAGATACTTTGCTTCATTCTTATAGTAATAGCATTCGGCAATGTGTTCCGTACCCAGTATATCCTGCCACGGAAGATGGATTCCGTGTATCTTGTTTCCGTTGCCGGAGCTGCTGCGGTGAATATCGTGCTGAACCTTCTTATGATCCCGCATTTCGGAGCTATCGGTGCCGCTGTCGCATCGCTGATATCCGAATTTGTCATATGTATCTATCAGTCTGTCCGCATAAGACGTGATTTCAGATTCTTCTACCTTATAAAATGTAATTTCAAGTATGTCCTGGCCGGTGCTGTAATGGGCATCGCCGTGTACTACACGGGAGTGCTCTTTGACGGAATATCCGTCGTGAGTGTGTGCGTACAGACGGCAGTGGGAGCTGCTGTGTTCGGGCTCCTTTCCATCGTCTTTGAATGCATCTCGGGGGAGTATGTGATCGTAGGAGAGCTCAGGAAAATACTCGGCAGATTTGTGAAAAACAAAGGTTAAATAAGGTGTATAAACCATTTTTTGGAGATAAAACCGCTATGGCAAAAAATTCCTTGAAAAAAATGTGGATTTTTTTCCAAAATCTATTGTATTTTTAAATTATTCGTGCTATAATAGGCTGAAATTATAGAGTGAATAGCTATAAACATAGGAAAATTACACCTGAGTGTTATACAGGTAAATTTTAATGGCCGGAGGCATAATATGCAGTTGGTCTGTGTTTTTCTTCCCCTGGAACCTCCATAGGGGCAGTTTTCGCATTCATCGCTATAGTTAATTTATTCCGAATAAAATTGTCTAAGTGACATTTTTTATTAAAATATTCATTTTAGAAAGGAATTTTGCAATGAAAAATCTTTTTTCAAAAGCAATGGCACTCACTCTGGCAGTACTCATGGTAGTAAGCCAGATGGTATTTGCTTCTGTGGCTATTGACACAGAGGTAGAGATCCCTGATTGCCTTTGCGAGGCTGCTCTCCGTAATGACACTGATGAGCTCATCGGTCATGTGGATCCCACTTGCGGAGAATATGGTTATGACGTAAAGCGTTGTGCTGAGTGCGGAGGCAAGTATTCTGTGAATACTGATCTTCCTACCGGTCAGCATGAGCTAAACATCCCAAG
>JAZUBE010000178.1:0-5474 GCA_045638325.1 Eubacteriales bacterium | reverse complement strand
GAGCTTTCAGATACCTGCGTATGTAGGGCCTTTCAAGCCATCTTTTGAAGCGAAAGAATGCACCTGTTCTGTCCTTTATAGGTGGTACGATTATCGCAGGAAGCCCTGATCTGTGAGCCGCAAGAGCATCTGTGAGAAGCTGATCTCCGAGAACTGCGGCACCGCCGTCTGCGCATCCGATAGCTTCCGCAGCTGCCTTGAAATATTTTGTGCCGGGCTTGTGAGCATCCGGGAATCCTTTGATATGTCTTGTTCCGATGAATCTTTCAACACGTGCGGCGGTGTTGTTTGATACAAAAGCAACGCCGATGCCCGCATCCTTCATTTTGCCGATCCACCGTTCAACAGCAACAGGCATATCATCATCATCATATGTGGCGAGGGTGTTGTCTATGTCGCAGATGAGTCCCCTGATTCCCATTTCTTTACAGAGTTCGGGTGTTACATCTGCAAATCCCTTCACCATCTTGTCGGGAGTGAGCTTTTTTCTAAGTATCATTTTTAACAGACTCCAATAATTATAGTAATAAATCCCACGGCTTATGCATATTTTATGCACAAACGGTGCTTTGCATCGCATAATCTGATGAAGCCCCGGGATTTGTGCATTTTTTTGTCAAGAGGGATTTCCGAAATTTCTCATTTTCTACATTACCATCGTGACAATTGTGTCAAAAATTTTCCTGCCTGCCGAGTTTTCAACAGGTGAACATATATTCAAACCTTGTATATCCCTTGATTTGCTGAGGTTTTGAACAATTTGAACAGAGTTTTGAACAGGCTGTTTGAATCGGAGTGTCGAAAAATGCACCTTTTCATTGTTTCCCGATATTTCCGACAATTTGTGCTATATGCACAAATTAAATTATCTTATTGCAAAACAACTGTCAGTGGTGTTTTTTTGAACCGACGTTTCTTTTCGGCTTTGCCTGTGAAGGCTTTTTCCCATTCGGTCTTGCCTTGTCTTTTCCTTGTTTTACGCTGCTTTTTTTGCCGGTGCGATCCGTCTTTTTGTCTCCGGAACGATTGGCCGGACGTTCGTTTTTGCCGGAATCCTGCGGTTTCTTCGGAGATTTCCCCGAAGCTTTCGGCTTTGCGGGAGCAAGAAGGGAATCTTTGCCGCCGAGAAGATCTTCACGACCGCATTTTACTAATGCTTCACGTACCATATTCCTCATCTGAGGCTTACGGTACTGCAGAAGTGCACGCTGAAGCTGCTTCTCATGAAAATCGGTGGGGGTGTAAACTTCTTTCATGGAGAAAGGATCGAGCCCGGTGTAGTACATTACCGTGGATGCCGTACCCGGTGTGGGGTAAAAATCCTGCACCTGCTCGGGAGCAAGACCGATACGTTTGGTGTACAGTGCAAGCTCCACAGCATCCTCAAGAGTAGAGCCGGGATGACTTGACATGAGATACGGTACAAGGTATTGTTCAAGTCCGCATTCGGCGGAATATTCAAAGAATTTCTCACGGAATCTGTCGTAAACCGTGATGTCGGGCTTGCCCATGTGAGAGAGTACCTGTGATGAACAGTGCTCGGGAGCCACCTTAAGCTGACCGCTTACGTGATCGCGGACGAGCTTTTTGAAAAATGCGGGATCCTTGTCGCACATGAGATAGTCGAAGCGGATACCGGATCTGATGAATACTTTTTTCACTCCGTCGAGAGATTCCACCTCGCGAAGAAGACGAATGTACTCCTTGTGATCTGCACGAAGACTTTTGCAAGGTTCGGGAACGAGGCATCTTTTCTTCTTGCAGACACCGCTTTTTAGCTGTTTTTCGCAGGCGGGAAGTCTGAAATTCGCTGTAGGACCGCCCACATCGTGGATATATCCCTTGAAATCGGGTAAGGTGGTGAGAAGTCTCGCTTCTTCCTTTACCGATTCGATACTGCGGCTTCTGACACTTCTTCCCTGGTGGAAAGCAAGGGCGCAGAAATTACATCCTCCGAAGCATCCTCTGTTGTGGGTGATAGAGAATTTAACTTCGGTGATAGCAGGAACGCCACCGTCTTTTTCGTACATGGGATGGTATGTACGCATAAAGGGAATGGCATAAATGCGGTCAAGCTCTTCGCGCTCAAGCGGTGGCATGGGCGGATTTTGCACGAGCATCCTGTCTCCGTAATATTCGGCGAGAAGATCACCGCAGATCCCGTCGTTATTTTCGTACTGAAGCGCAAATGCACGGGCATATGCTTTTTTATCTGTTTTAAGAATATCGTAGTCAAACCCGTCGGGAGAACCGTCTTTGCGGAGTGAGGCGGCTTTGAAATGCACTTTTTCACCTGCTTTGCAGAGATAAGCGGTGCCTCTTACGTCACGGATCTTTTTAACCGGGACACCTTTGTCCAGCAGCTCCGCAATACGGAGGATGGATTTTTCACCCATTCCGTAAGAGAGGATATCCGCACGGCTGTCCACAAGAATGCTTCGACGGACCTTGTTGTCCCAATAATCGTAGTGGGCAAACCGTCTCAGCGATGCTTCAAGCCCGCCGATTATAACGGGAATGTCGCCGTATGCCTCGCGGATACGGTTGCAGTAGACTATGAGTGCTCTGTCGGGGCGGAATCCTGCTTTACCTCCGGGGGAATAGTAATCGTCATTACGCTTGCGCTTTGCGGCGGTGTAGTGAGCGACCATGGAGTCGATGTTCCCCGAGGAAACGAGGAATCCCAGTCTCGGACGTCCGAATTTCATAAAATCGGTTGTGTCCTGCCACTTAGGCTGAGGGAGCATTGCAACGACAAATCCCGCATCTTCAAGGACACGGCAGATAAGCGCGGCACCAAAGGAGGGATGATCCACGTATGCGTCACCGCATACATATACAAAATCGGGGACATCACGACCGAGGTCGTGTACCTCCTCCGGTGTCACCGGCAGAAATTTTTCAGCAAGCTTCATGTGATACTCCTGAGCCGTAGCGGCAAAATGTTACTATTTACACATTATATCATATACGTCGTGATTTATCAACCCCTGACGCATCTTGTGAAGTAAGGGAAAATCCGATACCGTGATGTTTCTCCAACAACATCAGAATTTTCAAACAGAGCGTTGGAGGGCGTTCAACAATTATGATGAGAAAACATGGGGTTTCGGATGAGCTCTGTTCTCGGTATTATTATCGGTTTTTGGGCTATTCCGGATTTTCTTTTACAAAAAACTCCCCGTGTGCAATGCACACGGGGAGAAATGGCAGATTATTTTATTTTTTCAGTTCGTCCTTGTATTCACCACCGGTGTAGATGAGCCAGCTGAGGCCGATCATACCGCCGCAGAGGAGGGCCTCAAGTGCGATAAACAGTGTTATGAGATAGCTGTCTGTAGCAACGAAGGACATGAAATTTCCGTAACCCAGGACATATACGATAACGGAAATAAGACAGAGTGCACCGACGATCAGTGCGGAAACGAGCACGGGTGTTGACTCTGCGAAGAATCTCTTGGGGAAGGATGCGGAATACTTTGACGATGCGATATAGCTGTCGAGTATCTCGCTTACAGTTTTACTCTGGAGCTTGACAGAGGTGGAGAATGCCGCAAGCTCGCGACGATGAGTTCTCACCATCTTGTCAATGTTGCGCTCGAGATACGAACAGAGGAAGCTGTTCTTGTCACCGTAGAGGCGGTTCTTGATCTCGGCGTGTCTTCCGCTTTGCTCAGCCTGAACACAGAGGATGAGAGCGCATTTGAACATTCTCAGCTCCACCTGCTTTTCGGAGGGGCGTACTCTGTTCTCATCCTCGGAGGATTCGATTATGAGACGGAGCTTCTCTTCGATGTTCTCGCTGTTTATACCTTCAAATTCAAGGTAGGAATCGATAAGTGCCGCAGCTGCGATAACGGGGAGATCTGTGTCGGCGCTTCCGAGAGGGATGCGGATATTGAGCTTTTCTCTCAAAGACTCTCTTGCGGCTCCTGCGGTGAAGAATACCGAATCAAGTGCCGCGCCGTAGCGTCCGTCGGATACAGCATCCTCGGCTGCGGCGGCAAGAGTTTCGATCTCAGCTTCAGACATGGAATATCTGGCATCGCTTCTGGAGGATGCAGCAGAACCCTTTACTTTGCCTTTTACAGGCTTCTGCACAGTTTTTTTCTGCTGATTTGCAGGTTTCTGTGCTTCGGGCTTCTTCTGCTGAGGAGCAGGAGTCTGTACAGGCTGTACGGGTATTGCCTCAAAGCTCTCAAGCTTTGAACTAAACAGTGAATTTATAAAGAAGTCGTCCTCTTCGGAGAGCACATCTTCATCATCGTTAAAATCAGATATCTCTTTTACGGCAGAATAATCTTCTTTCTTTTCCTCAAGGACATCGTCCTGTCCTATAGCGGGAAATTCGTCAGTGTTTGAGAATATATCCTTGTCTTCTCTGTTCATAGTGCCTCTCCTTTCTTATTTCTTACCGGTGTTCTTTTTCACAATACGGCGAACGATTGTGAATACCGCAACGAATACGGACATGATAACGAGAATTCCCATAACAAATGCAACTATCTCAAGGGGAGATGAAAATGCCTTCTTGTCGGTGAACATTCCGTCATTGTTGTCTGCAGACTCAGTTTCGGTCTCGCTCACAGTTTCATCTGCCGATGATTCGGGAGTTTCTGTGACCTTTGTTGAGGATTCCGGCTTTTCTGTTTTGTCGGGTTCGCCGGGCTCATCAGGCTCCTCGGGCCGGCCTGGTTCATCGGGATCCTCAGGCTCATCAGGCTCCTCGGGTTCATCGGGTTCAATGATTGCGGGGGGCTCGGATGTCACAGGCTCCTCGGTAGGTTCGGATGTCACAGGCTCGTTAGAGGTAGACTCTGTGGGGACAGTCTCTGTGGTTTCTGTGGGAGGAGTGGTTTCTGTGGTGCTCTCCGTAGAAATTGCGGGAGGCTCGGTTGTCACAGGCTCCTCGGTAGGTTCGGGAGTGGTGACAGGCTCCGGAGTAGTCTCCGTAGTTTCCGTAGGGAGCGGCTCGATTGAAGGAAGATCATCATCGATGGGAGCTACATCCTCAACGGTAAAAGAGGGAACGGCGGCAACAAAAGCTGTCGCGGTAAGAATAAGCAGTGTCAGCAAAACTGAAGTCAGTCGGCGCATTGAGTACCTCCGTCTGGTTTATCGTTCGTAAATTGGTATATGATTTCATAATACCTCTCTGCATTATATCACATTCTGCACATGATTTCCATACAAAAATGAAAAATTAACAAATATTATAAGAAGAAAAATACATTTGTAAAGAATAGCTGAATTTTTTGACTTGGGGTTTACAACCCGGTAAAAATGGTGTATACTATAATAAGTATAATATTATCATTGCTGTGACCGGGAAGATTCCGTCGTATTCTTCACAAGAGAGACTGCACCGTGGGCTGAAAGTGCGGTTTGAGGATGACGGGTTGTGCGCCCGTGAGCTACCTTCGGGCGGTCGCCTCCGATATCGGGCATAAAGCTACAAATAAGAGTGGAACCGC
>JAZUBE010000177.1:0-9679 GCA_045638325.1 Eubacteriales bacterium | reverse complement strand
CCTGAATAAAGATCAAGTTTGCCGTGTACTTTTGCCATAGTCTCAACGATCTTGGAAAGATTGCCGTTAGCCTCTTTAATAGCAACGATATTCTCATGATCTGCGAGAGCCTCGTAAGTAGAGGGCTCGATATTAACACCGGTTCTTGAAGGAACATTATAGAGGATAACGGGAACTGTACTCAGATCTGCAATGGATGTGTACATCTGGATAAGTCCCTTCTGGGTTGCCTTATTATAATAAGGTGTAACAGCGAGGACCGCATCTGCACCTGACTCACAAGCACATTTTACAAGGTCGTGAGCATATGCGAGATCGTTTGATCCTGTACCTGCGATTATCGGCACACGTCCTGCCGCAGTCTTTACTGCAAAAGTAATGGCATCTCTGTGCTCATCATCGCTGAGAGTTGATGCCTCACCGGTAGTACCGGAAATAACAAGAGCATTGATACCACAGTCGATCTGCCAGTTGATGATACGGGCAAACTGCTCGTAATCGATACCTGTCCCCTCCTCATTAAAAGGGGTGATAAGAGCTGTAGCCGCTCCTGTAAAAATTCTCTTTTTCATTGTTATATTCGCCAAATGGCGCTCCTTTATGTATTACCGATAGAAAAAAGCCGGCTCGGAGCCGACCAAACGAATATACACCCTGGTATAATCGATAGCACTCCGCTTGTAAAAGCGACAGTTCGGCAGATATTATTCCGCAAAACCAGCAATCCTCCAGCACTAAGAGAAAAACTTCGGCATCGGCACCTTTCACCGTTCTCATCGGCTTGTGCTACCTTAACATAGAACAGATACTGATTACCCAATGCGCCTCTATCAGTTGTATTTATATTACCATACCGCAATTACTTTGTCAATAGTTTTGATAATTTAATGCTCATTTCTATAAAAATATCGGCAAAAGAAAACTCCCTTGCCGATCATATTTAACTTTCAAGTATACTCAGTACACTTTTTTTGTATTTATCAAGCTGTGATATATACGCATCAATAAGAGCCTTCGCATGAGATTCTTTCTTGTTCTTTATTATGCTTTTCATTGAAACGGCACCTACTACCAAAGGTACTATAGCAGATGTAGTTCTTATATACTTGTTTAAGTTAAAGAAAGTGGTTACACCCAAACCGACTGCTCCGCTTACAACAGGTACTGCTACACCGAAAATCCTGAGATTATCCTTTTTTTCCGTAATTTCCTTTATGCACATATCATCTTCAAGGATTTCTGCAACAAGCTTACCCTTATCAGGTTCGTCTTTCAAATAATCGCGAAGCCATCTGCCGAACCGATTATCGGAAACACCCCAATCACCTTTATGTTCGTTGACGATAAGCCTCGCAACAGAATAAGGAATGGGTTGTTTTCCCGATTTTCTCATCATATTTCCCTTGATAAGAACGATGAAATCTTTCCATAATAGTTCGAATTCGTTTTTGTAATCTCTGTCCATAGTATCATTCTCCCTAAACCGTTCTTATATTAATGACCCGAGCTGCGTATTCAAAGAATCGAGTGAAAACTTACGGTTCTTTATACTGTCCATATCAAGCTCAATTTCCTCTATATTCTTTTTCATAGCCCTGATTCTCTTTTCCTCAGCTTCAAGCTTTACGGTAATAGCCTTATTGTATCTTCTGAGAAATCTGTCCAGCTCTTTTACGATCTGCATTTCATTCCATTTTGCATAATCGTCAAACTTTGCCGTAACCTGATTTACAATATCGGAAAAATAAGAGCATACCGGATATTTTGCTTTCTCAACGATACTGTTTTTTATTTCATCGATTCTTGATGAAGCAAGTATTCCGCCAAAAAAGCCCACTATACCGCCAAAGAATGCCTTGCTTTCTTTTGACATCTGCTCTGATACATATGCGCCCATATTATTATTGCCAGAAATCCGAGCAAAAGAATTATCGGGCACACACGCATTACGGTCAAGAAAATCAAGTCTGAGGAGATGGATATCCGTAAAGAACTTCTCGAACTCAACCATGAATTCAAGCATCACATTATTGAACATCTCGCGTACAGATACAAGTCTTGTACTGTATCCATCCACTATCATCTGTGCCTTATTTGCACAGCTCACCTCAAGCCCACTGCTTGTATATTCCCTTAATTCATCAATACTGTTTCGGACAAAGATCTCATAAAGAATCTCTTTCCACGCCGCATCTGCCGACTGTTTAAGAGAATTCACAAATTCAAATTTCACATCTTCCAGAAGATATCTGAATTTTTTCACTTTTTCGATCTTCTGGGTTTCGATAAACGGCGCAAATGGTGCCTGTCTGCTCTTTGTAAGCTGTTCAAGATCTTCCGTATAGCTTATTGACAGCTCATTCATTTTCTCCATAATCTCCACATAGATACTATCCATAAGTGAGATTAGTTTTTTTGTCTGAGCGACAGACTTCTGACGTGACATAAAGCTCAGTATCTTTGCTTCCGATTCATGAGAAATGGTTGCAAGTTCAGACACTTCGTCTTCGTACATCGAATCAAAAACATTGACCGATGAATACGGAAGTACCATTGGATCATGTATACCGAAATAATCTTCTATCCGGCTTCGGATATAATCAAGCACACCCTCGCGCTCACGTTTTCTTACCATATCAACACGTGTAGTCACAAAAACGCATTGGCCGAGCATTTCATGAAGATGGCTTTTTACAAATGAGCAGAAACTCTGTGACATCGGTTTATTGGCATCGACTATAAGCACAACAAGATCAGACATCTCACGGATAGTTCGGATCGTAACTTCCTCATGCCATGTTTCATTTGCGTTGGTTCCGGGGGTATCGATTATACGGAAACCGTTTAAAAGCTGTTCTGCAGGGATACCTATTTTGACACATCGGAGGGCCTTTGCCACAGACGGATCGGTAGTAAATGTGGTAAGCGCATCTCTGAGCGCATCACTGCTACCGTAAAAATACTCATTCGAATCACCGTTATGATTTTCAAGAACTATACGGTATCTCTCCGAATATTCGATAACAGTAGCCGCAACAGTTGTACCCTGAAGAGCACTGGAAACAAGAAAATCCTCCGACCTGAGTATAGAGTTTATAAAAGTACTCTTTCCTGTACCAAACTCTCCCACGACGGTAAGATTAAGAAGCTTATCGTTATGCTTGTCTTTAATGTGTTCAAGTTCACCTACAAGCCTCTCCTTAACCTCCGGTGACCATTCATACCGTGAGATCATTTTTTCACCAAAGAAAATATGATCCCCGATATTTGCAAAGTCACTCATACTGTCTTCAAAAACGTACTTGCTGTTTACGGCTTCCATCAAATTCTCCGCTGTATTTTTTATTCCTCAATAAGTCTTCTGATAAGATCATCAAGACCGATACTGAGACTTTTGATCTTATTTTCGCAGTTAAGGATAACCATCTCTCTCTTTGAGATATTCTCCTGGCCCTTTTCCATCTCTTCGATGATGCTGCCGATCTGATTCTCAGTTTCATTTATCTCAATATCCATTGCATCCGCGATATCTTTTGCAATTGCCGCAAACTTTGCGGTGATATCATTTGTTATGGAGAGGGACACCTCATCGGCACCTGTACTGAGCTGCTTTATTGTGTCGGCAACAATCTGATCCTTCACCTTTTTCGTAAGCTTTTTCTCTCCGGACATAAGACCGGGAATAGCTGATAATATAACAGTGGCAATAAGAGTAACGGGATTAAGACAACCGATAAGTCCAAGAACTGCAATTGAAACAGCCTGTACACCGATCGTCTTCAGAAGTTCAACACTTATTCCGTTTACACCTCCGGTGATAGCACCACCGATACCTCCAAAAATAAGACCACCGACAGCTCCTGCTACACGTGACCATGCGGGAGCTGTTTCTGTATCATAAGAATGGCCTGTAATGGCAACATTAATATTATCGATATCATCATAGAAGTTTTTCAGATCAGACTCAACTGCTCCGAGAATCTCACGGAGTCTTTCACCAACTACAGGTTCAAGAACATTTTTACGCCAATCAAGCTGATTCTTTTCGATCATAAATGAAATATAACCGTTTATCTCTCTTACAAGCTCTTCAATAATAGCCTTACCCGGCACAAGCCCGAGATTGGTTCTGGGTTCATATTCATCCACCCACACAGAAACACGGTCACAGATCTCCATAATGTTTCTGTTGACCATTCTCATAAACTCAGGCTTTAATCTTTCGATCTGAAGCATCATCTGATTAAAGAGCTGATCCTTCTTCATAGTAAGATTACTAAGAGAAGGCTTTACTTTATCATATTTTTCTTTTATATCATCAAGTGATGATGCAAGAGCTGCTCTCTGCATAGGGATGATCTTGAAGAGAGCCTCCTCATTGAGGATACGCTTCAGCTCACGGGTAGGCTGTGCAAGCTTAGCCTTACCCTTCTGTCTTGTAAGAAAATCAGACAGACTTCTTTCAAACTCAGGCATTCCTGATGCTCTGAGAAGATCCGGATCATCATCGAGCTTACCATCAAGTGCATTAAGTGCTGACACAAAGAAGAATTCATTTGTAGTAAATCCGTCAAGTCTGTCACGCACATACTGACGCATAGAATCCTTTTCGCGGCTTCTGATAGCATCAAATTTGTTTACAACAATAAAAGGATCATGGAATCCGTGTTCCTTCAGTGTATACTCAATAACATGCATTTCATCTGCTGCAAGAATTCTTGTAGCATCAAGAACAAAGAGTATTGCATCCGCTCTGGGTATGTAATTCATTGTAACTCTTGTTCTTGTTCCACACTCGTTAAGACCGGGAGAGTCTATAATCTCGATACCGTTTTTAAGGATAGGCAGAGGCCAGAACACCTCTATCTTCTCGTAAGGACTCTCGTAATCGATCTCATCTTTACCACGTCCGATTGAAATAACGGCATACTGCTCGATCTCATCGTACGGGATCTCAATGGGAGGAATATCCTTCATGTTATACTTTCGCATATGAAGAATAGCTTTTTCGGGAATTCCGGAAGACAATTTTTCGGGAAGAGGATTTCTGAAATGAACAACAGCCTTCTTCTCCTCTCCCCATTTCACTTCATTTACTATAGCTGTACAAGGAAGTGCGTATGCAGGAAGAACCTCTTCTCCAAGGAGAGAGTTTATAAATGTAGACTTACCATTTTTAAATGTTCCTACGATGAGAACCTTAAATGTATCGTTATGTACCTTCTCACTGAGTTTGATGAGATTTTCACGGTACTGATTCATATTGAGGTCAGCAATCACCTCAGATGCCTCAGCAAGCATTCCGGAAAGCTCTTCCTGTTTTTCTTTAAACAACGCATACTGCTCGTATTGTTTATTCGCAGCCATTCTGTATCATCCTTTTCAACTTATTTTCCGGAAACTATCCTATTACTGTAATCTGCGAGCATAACAATCTTCTCATCAATATTATTGTGCTGAGCCTGATTTTTGGAAACAAGACCTGCTTCAATAGCCTCTTTCTGCATTTCCTTCCAGGCAATCTCTTTTTCTTTTGTTGCAGATATGATCTCGTCATAGAGACGTCTGATCTTCGCATCACTTCCATGTACTGCTTCTTTGATAACAGAAGGTACTATTGATGAAAGCGCATTCTTTATCGAGTCTCTCTGCTCCTGAATCTTTTTCTTAAATACGATATCGCTTACGATTGATGAACCGGTACCAATACCCATGGTTGCAAACAAGGATACGGGTACTCCGGCAGCAGCTCCGGCGGTGACAATTCCAAGTACGGTTGCTCCCGCAAGAGATGCTACAGTCGTTCCTATCTTGACCGCACGCTTCCGTCTTTCAAGATTCTTGATTCCCACATCGCCTGTTTCGGAAATATTATCGGCAATAGATTTGTCGATAATAGTCTCCTTCTCAACATCCACATGCACCTTGAACTGTTTTTCAAGGCTGGTATTGAACCACCTTATATCCTCGGAGATGATCCTTGAGACATGATTCTCCGTAGCCACAGACATATTTGTGATTTCAACCTTAAGTCTGTAGGGATAATCTTCCCTCCACCATCTCTCGATATCACTGCTGTGTGAAACCTCATATTTCAGTTTTTCGATCATCGGATCGGTCAGTTCATTTATTTTATTTGCAAATGCATCTGTACACTCAGCACATCGCTCCATCATCTTTGTACGGAGCTCACCCCATACAACATCAGAATTATCGATATGCTGTTTTTTCTCGGCGATCAGCTCCTCGCGCTTTTTCTCATCTGCTTCAAGAAGCGTTTTCTGCTCTGCGAAGAACGCCATCTCTCTCTCAAATACCTCTGCTGCCTGAGCTCTGATCCATGTCTCGGTAAGCTTTATACGTTCGGGATCATTGATCCATTTACCGATCTGCACCATGATTTTATCATAGCCGATTATATCATTGTATTTATCCCCGGACATAGAGACTGTACCGGGAATAAATACGGGAATATCCATATTCCACGCACTGAGCTTATCTTTGATATAGTCGATAATACTCTCGCGCTCACGCTCTCTTACCATATCGAGCTTTGTTACGATGAGCATAAGGAAAGGTGTTTTTTTAGAGATAAGTCTCTGTTCGATAAACAGCTTTTCGGTCTGACTGAGTGCAGCAGTTGCAGAGATGGTTATGATCGCACAATCGCATCCGAGAAGAGCATCTCCGATAGAACGTGCTCTTTTCTCCTCAAGATCACCTGCACCGGGAGTATCGATTATCTCGATATTATTCTCACCAAGCCACTGTGATCTGATCCCGGCAACAACAAATCCCGTAGGATCCGCCTCGCCGAAATTCTCAGCAACAAGTCCGTCCCATGAGCTCTCTTTCAGAGGAAGTTCTTTCTTTTTACCGTTTCCTTTGAAATGCACCATCTGCTCTTTATTAGCGTATTTGATTCTTGTAAGAAGAGCTGTTGTAGGCATATTTCCCACGGGAAGAATTTCTCTGCCGAGAAGCTCGTTTATAAATGTGCTCTTACCCTTACTGAATTCACCGACAACTGCAACAGAAAACTTTTTTCTTGTTCCCCGTGCATATATATTCTCAAGCTGTGCGGCAGAATTTTCGCGCCCGAACTTTCTGAGAATTTCTGTACTACCCTTAAGATCCTTCAGAAGTTTTGAATTTATTCTTACGGGAATTGCTTTTTTATTCTCAAAAACGGTACTCTTACTCTCAGTCTGTGTCTCGGCTTTCTCCTTTACGGATTTAGGTAAAACAGCTTTTGAGGATACGTCCCCGGCAGTCTCAGCTTTCTTTGCTCTTACTTTTTCAGGTGAAACCTTAACCTTCTCAGTATCTGCAGGAGAAACCTCAGAGGGTATATTCTCAGCGGATACAGATCCGATATCCTTGACCTCTGCGGGCACGGTCTCTTTTTTTACTGCTTTCTTATCTACGGGTCTCTTCACAACGATTTTTTCTGAAGAGTCACTGCTCTTCTTATCAAAAAAACCCGAATTTATAACCTTTCCCATGTCGCACCTCAAGCGTTTATGAACTTATTGTAGAAATCTTTGTCAAGAATCTTATATACACGCACAAGTGACGGCTCAAGGAGCATTGTAAGAAGCTCGCGCATCTTGTTCTCGTCATCTTCGGTAAACTCCGTACCGTTAAGAAGAGAATCGGAAAGCTTATCGTACATACCAAGAAGCTCCTTACGCTTCTTGGTATATTCAGCCTTTGTGAGAGATTTTACACTCTCATGGCGGAAAAATCCGACAGCTTTTGTAAAGTCAACCTTTGAGAACTGCTTATCAAGCTCAAGGTTCTTAAACTCAACAGGTCTCTTTTCCGGAAGTTCAAGAGTAACTGTGTATCTGATAGGATACACAAGAGTCTCATCCACTTTTCCCGTAACCTTATATTTAAGATAAGGAATAAGAAGGCACAGACTTCCGTTTCTTACCTGCAGAACAGGAAGTCCTGCATTGTATCCCATGGGGAGATTAAGAGAGAGGAAAAACTCACTTGTCTTAAACTCCTTTATGATTTTATCAATTGAAATTTTCTCACTCATTTTTCTATCCTCCAAGCTTTATTACTCACAAGCTACCATCTGGCAGTTTCCGTCCTCCCATGCGTCAACAAACACATCCATGGGCACCATCATGCCGCATCCGTCGGGAGTACCGGGATCATTAAGGATCACCATAGGCTCATCGGGGTTGGTGTAATCGATACCGATAACCTCTACTGCATGGTTAACTCCATCGGTAGGATCATAAACACTATCGCTCTCAGCGTACCAGATCTCATCTGCATCTACTGTTACGATGATCTGACCGCCACCGGCAAGAACTTCCTCGATATCGCTGATATCATTGTTGTAAGACATCTCATTCTCGATACCGTAATAGTCAAGGAGCTTATTGATGGAGCTGATGGGAGTACCGGTCTCTTCGCTGAACCAGCCGTTCTCCTCTGCGATATCTACGAGTTCTTCGATATCAAGATCCTGACCGGTAGCATCCTCGATTACGAACATCTGAGAATATACAGCGCATCTGCCTGTATTACCCTGGAATTCCCACTCGTCCATAGATTCCTCGGGATCACCAATAACGGAATCGGGATCGGAATTTGCGGGATCATAGTTATCATACTCTACATCACTGTAGCTTCCGTTATCGGAATCATCGGGCTCAATGGTATCAACATACTCATACTGGAAAGTCTCGTTGTTGTACTCATAAACTTCTACTACATCGAAAGTACCATCGCCGTCAGCATCGATATTTACATAAGCGGACTCATTAAAACCGTCACCGTCGTTGTCAACATAAGCCTCGTAGATCAAAGCCTCTTTTGCGCCGTCACCGTCAAGATCTGCGGTATATAAAACAGAATCGATATCACCGTCAAAATCTTCATCGACTTCCTGATAGTCTATATAACCGTCTCCGTCAGTATCTGCTTCCATTGCATCAGCATCGCCGTCACCGTCAAGATCGTATACCATACCATCGGCATTACCGTCACCATCAATGTCGATATAACCTGCATCGGGAGTACCGTCACCGTTGATATCCTCTGTGAAGAGCTCGTTTGTTGTCTCAGACTCAGTCTCGGGTGCGGGCTCATTCTCTGTCTCAGGTACAGGCTCGGTCTCAGGCTCAGTCTCGGGAACGATCTCATCCTCAGGCTCGGTCTCGGGTTCAGCATTGGGATCCTCAAATACACCGTCTCCGTCGATATCGACAACTGTCATGTCGATAACACCGTCACCGTCAACATCATAATGCATAGAGTCAACGACACCGTCACCGTTTTCGTCAACAGTCCATGTATCGAATGCACCGTCACCGTCGGTATCATAAGCATATATTACAGAATCACCGTCAGTGTAGCCCATGGTCTCGAATTTGCCGTCGCCGTCTGCATCCATATGCATCTCATCGGTATAACCGTCACCGTCAAGATCCATCTCAATGTAATCGGAATATCCGTCACCGTCAAGATCCATTGTTATAGCATCAATAACACCGTCACCATCAACATCGTGGATGTTAGTCTCATCATATCCGTCACCATCAAGATCAACGGAATCGAAATCCAGGTAATGTCTGTCTGCTCTGTCTGTGAAGAGAAGTTGCTCGGCATTTGTATAACCGGAAGATCCATCATCACCGGTCTCAAACAGATCATT
>JAZUBE010000176.1:0-6575 GCA_045638325.1 Eubacteriales bacterium | reverse complement strand
GTGCGGATGAGGTTATGACTGTGCCTGACACCACACTTGCGATCGTCAGCAGAGCCATAAACAGTGACAAAATTTTTCTTTTCATAATTTTTCCTCTTTTCTAATATTATTTTTTTATAATGTGTAGTGATAATGTCTGATTTTGCGGATCATCACTATAAATTACTACTGTAAATTATTATATACTTTAATTAAAACCGTGTCAATAATTAGTTTTTGATGTTTGGTGTTTTTTGAAATCATCTTTTTATAACCTCTCATTTCTCATAGAGAAAAGTAGAATTATTGCTCTTTTGGACATCAATTTTAGTTCGTATTTATGCTATTTGAAACTAAAATATTAAGATTTTCCAAAAACCCTTTACTTTTTCGTCGAAAAATGATAGTATAGACAGGATAAGGGGGTAAATATGGAGATTTTAAATCTGATAATCACGATAATCAGTAAGATCGTGGATTTCATAAACGGACTTTACAAATACAGAGATATATATAAAATCACCGGTATTTTTGCCTCCAGAAAATTCAAGGCGGCAAAAAATAAACATAAATACGCAATTCTTGTTGCTGCAAGAAACGAAGATACGGTTATCGGAAATCTTATTGACAGTATTTCCGAACAGGATTATGACAAGGATCTTGTAACGGTATTCGTTGTAGCTGATAACTGTACCGATAAGACTGCACAGATCGCCCGTGAAAAGGGAGCCATCTGTTACGAACGTACAGATCCCGATCACAGAACCAAGGGATACGCAGTCCAGTATCTTGTTGAGAGAATTAAAGAGGATTACGGTATCGAGTCCTTCGACGGATATTTTCTTTTCGATGCCGACAACCTTCTCAAGCAGGATTATATTACAAGAATGAACGAATCCTTTGATGCGGGAGAGAAGATCATTACGTCATACAGAAATACAAAGAATTTCGGTGACAACTGGATCTCCGCCTCCTATGGTATTCACTGGCTTCGTACAGTGCGTAACGAGCACAGAGCAAGATCGCTTTTCAGACTTGCTACAAGAATTCAGGGAACCGGATTTTTGTTTGCCTCTGAGATAATAAAGGACGGCTGGAATTACACGAGTCTTACAGAGGACAGAGCATTCTGTGCAGATGCTGTAGCAAACGGCTACGAGATCACATATAACCACGATGCAATATTCTACGACGAGCAGCCCGTGTCAATGAAGATAGCCATGAGACAGCGTATCCGCTGGGCTAAGGGACATCTTCAGGCATTCGTTGAAACAGGCGGAAAGCTTCTCAGACACATATTTTATGTTCCGAAATCTGTTGCGAAAGGCAGGGGAGTCGTCGGGAACATAAAGCTCCGTTTCATGAGCTTTGATATGTTGACTGTGGTATTCCCGAGTTCACTTCTCTCTTTGTTTAAAAAGGTGAGTGTATTCGGACTTCGTGTTGCAATAATATTCAGCACTACGAATACCGTGGCAAGGTTGTGGATGTGTCCGTGGATATTCCAAAAGCTGTTCGCATTTTTCGGAATCGACGGTACGTCGAATATTCCCGGTATCAAAAATGATATGTATGCTGTTATGTGGGTATTCATATTCCTGTTCACGTGGACCTTGTGGTCGTACATTCAGCAGATACTTACTGCGGCGTATGTGTACATAATCGAGCACAAGAGGATCCCGAAGATCAAATGGTACAAGAAGGTGTGGTTCTGCCTGACCTTCCCCATATTTGATATGATCGGACGTCTTTCAATGGTGATCGCTCTGTTCACAAAGGTTGAATGGAAACCCATTCCTCATAATTCGGATGTAAAGATATCCGATGTGACAGACAAGTACACGACCAAGACCTGATAAATAAGGAAAAGAGCAATCGTAAGGTTGCTCTTTTTTTATCCTCCGACGGTATCATTATACCATATGGATTTAGTTATGGTTTGAAGAATGACGAATGACACATTTTGTGGGATGAAATGCAATTTGACAGGTCTGGGATGAATAATATGTTCAATCGATATATGCGAACCGGTAATAAAGGGAGTGCAGAAGCACTCCCTTTATTACTGGCTGGGTATGCTGGATTTGAACCAGCGAATGCAGGAGTCAAAGTCCTGTGCCTTACCGCTTGGCGAATACCCACCATACCTTATTAGTATAACATACCATAATGGTGGTGTCAAGGGATAATAAAGTAATAATCAGATGAAAATTGGAAAATTAAGAAAAAATACTTGACATGCAAGAGGGTATGTGGTATAATTCCATATTGAATAGTGCCCGTTAGGCGCTATTCTCTCTGCCGGTTGAAAATTTATATGTAGACGCAGCCGGCCTTATGTCCATAGGGAGGTATAAATATGGAAAACAAAACAAATCTTTATGAGACTCTGTTTGTCATCGATCCCAGACTTTCAGAGGAAGAGACCAAGGCTATGTCCGACAAGTTCACCGGAATGATCGCCGATGCAGGTGAGATCGTTAAGGTTGACGAGTGGGGCCGCCGCAGACTCGCTTACCCCATCGAGGATCAGACTGAGGGCTTCTATGTACTCGTAGAGTTCAAGAGCGCACCTGAGTTCCCCGCAGAGATCGAGCGTATCTTCAACATTACCGAGGGTATTCTCCGCAGCATCGTAATCCGTAAGAATGAGAAGGCTGCAGCAGAAGCATAAGCTTTAAAATACTGAGAAAAAAGAGAAGAATTGTATTATGGCAAACTTCAATTTTAACAAAGTTATTATCGGAGGCAGACTTACAGCTGATCCTGAGCTTAAGACTACTCCTTCCGGTATTTCCGTAGTTTCTTTTACCGTTGCTGTAAACAGACGCTTCGGTTCCAAGGCCGGTGAGGAATCCACTGCGGATTTCTTTAATGTTACTGCTTGGAGACAGACCGCTGAGTTCGTTTCCAGATACTTCAGAAAAGCAAGCTCTATCTGCATTGTCGGATCTCTCCAGACAAGAAACTGGACCGATCAGCAGGGTAACAAGCGTTACTCCGTTGAGATCGTTGCGGATGAGGCGAATTTTGTTGATGCTAAGTCCGAGAGCCCGCTGGCTGTTCAGCAGGCTGCTGCGGCACAGCAGGCAGGTTATATGCCGGAGAATTACGGCGTTCCGTCTTACTCCAGTGTAGGTGAGGCTCCCAGATTTGAGGAGATCGCCGACGACGAAGAACTGCCCTTCTAATTGATCGAAAGTGAGGATTTGAAAATGGATATGGAAAAGAATGAAAATGTAGTAGCTGAGGCTACCGAGAATACTGAGGCTGCTCCTGCAAGAGAGGCAAGAGCTCCCCGTCAGCAGAACAGAAGAAGAAAGAAAGTTTGCGCTTTCTGTGCTGATAAGATCGATGAGATCGACTACAAGGATACTGTTCGTCTGAGAAAGCACATCTCCGAGCGTGCGAAGATCCTGCCCCGCAGAATCTCCGGTACCTGCGCTAAGCATCAGCGTCAGCTGACCACCGCTATCAAGCGTGCTCGTCAGGTTGCTCTTCTTCCTTACATCAGCGACTAATTTAATTGAATATTTTTTGCGAGGGAACCCCTTTTTGAAAAAAGTGGTTCCCTCGCGCTCCTTTACCAAAAACTTTCAAATAAAAACAGAACAGGGTACAGTAAAACCGTTTGGTTTGTCTATACCTTGTTTTTGTATTTATCCTGTTACCGCACCTGCTGTATTACACCGCATGCTATTTTTGTACCTGCGTTGCCTGCAGGCTGTGTTGTGAAGTCGTCCGGCATACTGTGAATAACGACCGTTTTACCGATGATCTCTTTTACCGTGAAACGATCCGTCATCACTGACATATGTGCTCCACCGCCACATTTCATAAGCGGAGGAAGGTCACCGCTGTGCTTTGGATGGGGAACATTTGCAGGATTATAATGACTTCCCGTATCGGGAAATCCCTCTCCATCACAGCTATAACCTTCGTGAATATGGAAGCCGAAGAAACCGGACCTGGAATCGGGAAGCCCCGATATGTTTGCAGATACTATAACGCAGTCCCCGGTTTGATAGAATTTCACCTCACCGAAAAGTCCCGGAGTGTTTTGTCCTCTGCGAATTGTCGCGATTGCGTTTGGGTATGGAATATTATTTTTCATTTTATCACCTCGGTTCAGTATATGTGAAATCGAGCGTAATTGTCAATCTAAAAAACAAGGTACATTAAACCAAACGGTTTAAACTGTACCTTGTTTTGTTTTTTATATAATGCTTTTTGAAAGGAGGGTGCGGGAGGGAAATCTTTTTCTCGAAAAAGTTTCCCTCCCGCAAAATAAATACTTAATTACAATTCAACAACGCGCTTTTCTTTGTGGGAGATGAGAGCAGCGGTCTGGAGCTTGTGGGAGATAGCGGTCTCCTCAAGTCTCATACAGCCGAAGGGAACCTCTTTACCCTCGATCTCGGAGATGAAGGATGCCCACATCTGGAGAATCGCATCAGCAAAACCAAACTCAAAGATTCCGCCGGTGATGGTGGGGATCATGGGCTTGTTGCCGATGCCGAGTCTGCACCATGCCTGCTCCTTATCCCATGAATCAGTGTAGTAGAATGCGTTGGGATCGTTGGTGGTGAATCTTGCGGATGCCTTCAGACCGTGTACCTCAAGAGTCCAGTCGTCAGTAGCACCGGGACACATACGCTTCATCTCAATGAACAGAGGGAATGTGTCTCCGTCCTTGTCAAGAACATCACAGGTGAGAGTTGCATTGTCCCATGTGAGACAGGGAACTTTGCCGCCCTTGCCGTCGAAACGCTCCTTGACGATCTTTGACAGCTTCGCATATACGTTTATGGGAGTCCAGCCCATGCGGAAAGGTACGTGCTCTGCGTGGATTCCGAGGTCACCCATGCATCCGTACTCACCGTTCACTTCGATCATTCTCTTCCAGTTGATGGGTTTGTTTACGTCCATGTCACTGGAGTGACGGAATGCACCGCGAACCTCAATGATCTTGCCGAACTTGTCTTCCTTGATCCAACGGATAAGCTCCTGGCATCCGGGGAAGTAGGGGAACTCACTGGAGCAGCGTACGATCACCTCAGGATGCTTTGCCGCACACTCAAGGATCGCCTTGTTTGCCTCAATGTCAATACCGAAAGGCTTCTCACCGAGAAGATGCTTGCCTGCCTCAATGATGTCGCAGTAGAACTTCTGATGAAGATTGTGAGGAACTGCGCAGTAGATCGCGTCAATGTCGTCTCTCTTCAGAAGCTCGTGGTAATCGGTCTCGTTGTACTTGATGGTGTCGAAATTCTTCAGAAACCACTCTTTTACGTTGTCGTTTGTGTCGCAGATTCCCACGATCTCGGGACGTGCGATGTCAGCGGTAATGTGGCACCATCTTGCAGCGGCGGAAGCGAACTCGCGTCCCATAAGACCGCATCCGATGATTCCGAAACGGATAGTCTTGCTCATTTTATGTATCTCCTGTGGATGTAATATTCAGATACAAACATTGTACCATAAAGGCACGGGAGTGTCAAGGGCAGATGTAAACAGGCTCCCTCCCGGAGGGAGGCAGAGCAAATTTCCAAACTCACCCGTCACGCGAGTTCTTATCGGCAACGGCGTTATTGTGCGGCGGTGTAGTATGTGGTATAATACATACAGAAACAGAGCTCTGATACTTCAAGAAAACGAGGAAACATCATGAATAACATAGGCAAAAGAATAAAGGAACTGCGCCGCAAGCGCGATCTCACACAGGAGAAGCTTGCGGATTTTCTCGGCGTAACGTACCAGTCTGTGTCAAAATGGGAAACGGGAGTCACTTTCCCCGATCTTGCGCTGATAGTGCCGATGTCCCGCGTGTTCGGCGTGAGCACGGATGAGCTTCTTGGTGCGAGGGAGGATGGCTCTCGCCTTAAAGAACTGAAAGATTCTTATTTGGATACGTTTAAGACAGGTGATATGGATGAACGTATCCGTATAGCGAAATTGGCAGTAGAAGAATACCCCGATAATATGAAGTGGCTTTGTGACTATGCATGGGTTGTTTGGTGTCATGCCATCGGTATGCTTCACGATGGTGAAGAATTTGAAGCTGAACGTGAAAAGGCAATAAAAATGTTTGATCGCGTAATTGGTAACACTGATGACGACAAAGTAAAACAGTACGCTATTCAAGGAATCGTACAGTGCTTGTGTGGAAAAGGTTGTAAGGCAGAAGCAAGACGATATGTGGAAATGTTCCCCGAGACGACAGTGGGTTTTGAGGGCAAGGATGAACTTCTCGGTAAATGTCTTGATGGAGATGAGCAAATACGTCACAAGCAAAAGCTTCTCAGTTGGTATCTTGGTACGATTCTTCAAAGCTTACTTTGGTATCAGAACTGTGATCACAGATACGCAAGTGCTGCGGTAAAGGGTATACTTGAAGCGATGATACCGGACGGAAATTATTGTTCTCGCTATTTTGAGATGAGTCATGCCAATTTTCGTTTGGCTGAAGTAGCGGTAAATGACGGAGAATATGATAAAGCGATTGAGCTTTTAGGGGAAGCTGTACGTTGTGCAAAAGAATATGATATTATGGATAGTGTCAATCAAGGGGAATACTCGTATACAGCACCGCTTTT
>JAZUBE010000175.1:0-2460 GCA_045638325.1 Eubacteriales bacterium | reverse complement strand
AGAAACCCTGATGCTACCTGCAATCCGTATTTCTGCTATGCAGCTATCCTCATGGCAGGTCTCGACGGAATCAAGAACAAGATCGATCCTCATGCAAACGGCTGGGGTCCCTACGATATGAACCTTTATCACCTCCCCGAGGAGGAGAAGGCAAAGCTTCAGGGACTTCCCACATCTCTCGATGCGGCTCTTGATGCTCTTGAGGCTGACCACGATTACCTCACTGAGGGTGGTGTATTCCCCGAGGAACTCATAAAGAACTTCATCAAGGGCAAACGCGAGGAGTGCAGACAGCTTGCAGCTATTCCTCATCCCGCTGAGTTTGACAAATACTACAATCTGTAATTCCAAAAAATATCCGTCACCAAAGCAGGTGACGGATATTTTTATTTATAGCTCACAGATATTTTTTCATTCCGGATCTCACGCATCTCATATGTTTCATCGGTCTTACCTACTATGAGTGCACAGCATGGGACCTTTCCTTCCGGAAGTGCCAGCTCAAAGAGAAGCTCCGGAGAGGTATTCAGTGTTCTCACAGCTCCCCATATATGGCATGAACCAACACCGAGAGCCGTTGCCGCTATTGCCATATTCTGCACCACTATTGCGGCATTTGAATATCTCACATTATCCTGCTCGGGAACTCCTGCCATTTCAGATGATACGAGTATTACCGTGGGTGCTCCGTAAAAAGGATGCTCCTCCTCACCGCAGGCAGTCTCCCAACGGGATATATAATCCTCATCTGTTATAACTGTCAGATGAAGTGTATCGTACCTTGCACGTCCTACAGGTGAAGCATATGCGGCGGCAAGTATCTTCTGAAGCTCGTCTTCACCGATCTTCTCACCTGTGTAAGATCTAACTGAATGTCTGCTGAAAAGCACATCGAATGTATTCATATATTCCTCCAAAATTCAGATAAATGTCTTATAATCCTTCAGATTTCTCCTGAGAAGGTTCGGCACATCAAGTCCGTACGGACATCTGCCACGACACTGACCGCAGTCAATGCAGTTCTCGATCTTCATCATCTTCTCCTGCACCTCGGGGGTAAGGTGTCCCGCGGCAGGCGCTCTGCGAAGAAGGAGCGACATTCTCGCACAGGTATTTATCTCGATCCCTGCGGCACAGGGCATACAGTATCCGCATCCTCTGCAGAATTCTCCTGCAAGCTCCTCCCTGTCACGGCGTATATGCTCACGTCTCTCATCATTCATCACGGGAGGCTCAATATCGTACGACAGGAACTCATCAAGCTCACATTCACGCTGTATTCCCCAGATCGGTGCAACGGGATAATCCGCAAGATATGCATACGCCACATCGGAACGAGTAATAAGTCCTCCCGCAAGTGCCTTCATGCAGATGAATCCCACGTCCTTCTCCTCACACAGCTTTACAAGCGCCTCCTCCTTCTCACCCGCAAGGTATGAGAACGGGAACTGCAGTGTATCGTAAAGTCCGGATCTTACAGCCTCCTCAGCTACATGAAGCCTGTGATTGGTCATGCCTATATGACGGATGAGTCCTTTTTCCTTCGCTTCAAGCATAGCCTCATAAAGCCCCGTACCGTCTCCCGGCTTCGGGCAGAACGGTGGATTGTGGAACTGATATATATCGATATAGTCAGTCTTCAGAAGTCCAAGGCTCGTCTCAAGATCCCGCCAGAATCCCTCCACATTTCTCGACATGGTCTTTGTGGAGATAACGATATTCTCACGCACATCCGCCAGTGCAAGTCCCATCTTCTCCTCGGAATCCGTATATACACGAGCGGTGTCGAAATAGTTGATACCACAGTCGTATGCCTTTCGAAGAAGGTACACACCGTCCCCGGTACTCACTCTCTGCACGGGAAGCGCACCGAATCCGTTTTTTGTAACCTCAAGCTCTGTCCGCCCAAGACGTATCTTTTTCATATTGTTCCTGCTTTCATATATGTATCCGCACTTCTCCGAAATGCCGAAAGTATCAAAATATTTCTCCTCCATGGGTATCCATCTTTTTCGGAATATTTCCGCCTTTTCAACTCCCTCACGGAGAGTTATCCTTCGCATCTGCTCTGCAGGATCAACCGTCAGAAACACGTGAATGTCGTAATATTCCCAAAGCTCCGGATGGCATGAGTATGAGCCTTCGATTATGTAGAATCTGCTGCACTCAGCCCTCGCATCTGTGTATGTTCCGTCGGCACAACTGTAGATGTGATACCTGCACTCACCACTATTTCTCAGTGGAATAAGTACCTCTGTGAGAAATCTCTCACGCTCAAAATTTCCACCGGGCTCCGAGAGCCTTTCGGGAGTTCTCTTTTCGGGAGGGAGAAAAAAGTCATCCATGTGGATAACGGGTGCCGCAAGCTCCTTTGCCAGCATATCCGCAAAGGTAGTCTTTCCGGAGCCGCACCGTCCGTCGATGGCGACAAGCACAACCTCAGTCGATGACGCTCTTGCC
>JAZUBE010000174.1:0-2549 GCA_045638325.1 Eubacteriales bacterium | reverse complement strand
CTGCCCGCACTTGTTACATCCCTTTTCGACGGATTTATCAAGGCAGGCTGGTTAAAGACCATAATCGAGGGCTTTGTCAAGATCGCTATTTTCATTCTTTATATGGTGCTTGTATCATTCATGCCCGATATAAAGCGTACTTTTGAGTATCACGGTGCAGAGCATAAATCTATTGCCTGCTATGAGAAAGGACTTGAGCTCACTCCCGAAAATGCAGCTACCTGCTCAAGACTTCATCCTCGCTGCGGTACCAGCTTCATTTTCGTAATCCTTATACTTAGTATCATCATTTTTATGATACCTATATTCCCGTGGGAAAACAAGCTTCTGAGAGTTCTCTGCAAGCTTGCGACTCTTCCCATTATTACGGGACTCGGATTTGAGTTTATCATGTATGCGGGTAAGCATACAAACATAATCACAAAGGTATTCTCTGCACCCGGTCTGGCAATGCAGAAGATCACTACAAAAGAGCCTACAAAGGAACAGCTTGAGGTGGCTATAAGATCTCTCAAGGCGGCTCTTCCCGATGAATTCCCCGAGGTTGCCGAGGAGATTTCTGCAAATGCAGAAAAAGAGAACGCAGCTGAGGAAAAAACTGAAGAAGCATCTGCCGATGAGGAGGCTTCTTCCGAGGAAAGTGAAAAATGACGCTACGTGAAGCAACAGAGATGCTTCGCAAGTCAGGAATAGAGAATCCCGCAGGTGATGCGGGAATTCTCTTGTCTGAAATATGCGGAGTTTCACCTGCGGCACTTCCGTATTCTGCTGAGATTGACTATAGTGATGCGGAGTTTGAGAATGCCGTAAGACGCAGATCAGAAAGAGAGCCCCTTCAGTATATTCTTGGTCGGTGGTGGTTCAGGGACAGTGAGTTTATTGTCAGTCCCGATTGCCTTATACCGCGTCCTGAAACTGAAATGCTCGTTGAGCTTGCTGTTGAAACTATCCCCGAGGGAGGCAGAGTGCTTGATCTTTGCACAGGTTCCGGATGCGTCGGACTTTCTGTTATGAAGGAACGCCCGGATGTCACGGGAGTGATTCTTGATATATCGGATAAGGCTATGGCGATGGCTCTCCAAAACAGAGAAAAGCTTGGCGTTGTAGACAAATGCCGAACTATTCTTGCGGATGTGACAAAACCTGTTCCCGCTGAGCTTGCGGAAGAGAGGTTTGACGTGATCCTTGCAAATCCTCCGTACATCACTGCAGAAGAAATGAATACCCTTGAGCCGGAGCTTTCATTTGAGCCGAGAATAGCACTCACGGATGAGGGCGACGGAATGAGCGTTGTGAGAGGAATCCTTAGGAATTATCCCGCACTTCTTAAAGAAGGTGGTATCCTCGCTATCGAGATCGGCTGGGGTGAAGGAAGTTCGGCAATTGCAGAGTGTGAGAAGCTCGGCCTCAGTTGCGAGGTCAGAAAAGACCTTTCGGGCAATGACAGAGTCCTTGTCTGCCACATATAATAATATAAAAGTTTTTTTGGATGCTTAAACCTTTTCAATAAAAGTTTAAGCGGAATGCGAGGAAGAGTCTCGCACATAAAGGAGTAAGTATGAAAACAAAGCTTGCAGTGCTTTTCGGCGGAGAATCATCGGAGCATGAGGTGTCACTTGTGTCCGCTTCCGCTGTTATAGATAACATCGACCATGAGATCATCGATACCGTTATGATCGGTATTACTAAAACAGGTGAGTGGTATCTTTACGAGGGTGCTACCGAGGATATAAGAAACGGCACATGGCAGAAGGGTGTTTGCGGTAAAGTAGCTCTTGATCTTGCAGGTGGCGGACTTTGTGCAGACGGTAAGCCATTGAGTATTGATGCAGTATTCCCCGTGCTCCACGGAGCATTCGGTGAAGACGGAACTGTTCAGGGAATGCTTGAGCTTGCAAAGATTCCTGTAGTCGGATGCGGTTGTGCATCTTCTGCGGTATGTATGGATAAGGCATTCACAAAGCGTGTACTGAACGCTGAGGGAATCCCTCAGGCACCTGCGGCGATCATTACATATGAAGAATATTCTACAGACGCCGAAGACTCTCTCGATTATGCGGAAGAGGGTGCAGAGGGTTACCCTATTTTCGTAAAGCCCGCACGTGCAGGTTCATCTGTAGGTGTATCAAAAGCGGAGAACCGTGAGGAGCTTCGTGTGGCTATGGATATCGCATTCCGCGAGGATTCAAAGATCCTGTGCGAGAAGTGCATCGTCGGCAAAGAGGTTGAGGTTGCGGTTCTTCGTGATGCGGACGGTACTCTTACAGTGTCCGAATGCGGTGAGATCGATCCCGGAAGTGAATTTTATGACTATGATACCAAATACAAGAGCGATACCGCTGCGTATTTTATTCCTGCAAGGATTTCCGAAGATATCGCAGAGGATGTTCGTGCCACGGCAGAGATAATCTTCCGTCTCCTTGATTGCAGAGGACTCTCCCGTGTGGATTTCTTCGTTACCGATGACGGATTTGTGTTCAATGAGATCAACACCCTTCCCGGATGTACGCCCATCAGTATGTATCCGAAGATGATGGAGCATTCCGGCG
>JAZUBE010000173.1:0-2648 GCA_045638325.1 Eubacteriales bacterium | reverse complement strand
TATCTTTATATTTAAAAGTTTTTGGAGAGGGGGCTCGGGGGAGCCCGGTGGCTTTGCCACCTTGGAGAGTAGCACTGCTACTCTCACGGAGTTATTTGCTTCGCAAATTACTCCACTTTTCATCAAAAAGGTCCTCCCCCGGTAAAAAAATATATAAAATATGAAACGTGTATTTCTTATAGTTCTTGACAGCGTTGGCATCGGGGCACTTCCCGATGCGGCTGAATTTGGGGATGAGGGTACAAACACCCTCCTTAGTGCATCCCGATACAAAGAGTTTGCGCTCCCGAATCTCGCATCACTGGGTCTCGGACTTGTTGAAGCTGTAACCTGTATTGCAGGCAAGTACGGCGGTCATTCCCATTACGGCAGAATGGCTGAATTATCTCACGGTAAAGATACAACCGTCGGTCACTGGGAGCTTGCCGGGCTTGTGTCAGATCACCCTCTGCCGACCTATCCCGATGGATTTCCCGACGAACTTATTGCGGAGTTTTCCAAAAAGATCGGACGCGGCGTTCTGTGTAACAAAACTTATTCGGGTACTGAAGTAATACGTGACTACGGCGAAGAACATATCCGTACCGGCAATGTTATCGTATATACCTCTGCCGACAGTGTATTCCAGATAGCTGCGCATGAAGATGTTATACCGCTCAATGAGCTTTACCGCATCTGCGAGATCGCTCGAGAGATGCTCAAAGGCGAACACGCCGTAGGCAGAGTTATCGCTCGTCCGTTTATCGGCGAGCATCCTTTCATACGCTCCGCAGGACGCCACGACTACTCGCTTGTTCCTACAGGTGAAACTGTCCTCGATCGTCTGAAGAATAACGGTTTTGACGTAATCGGTGTTGGTAAAATCTTCGATATTTTCGCAGGACGAGGTATCACCGAAAGTTACCCCGACAAAGGGAATGAGGCTTGTATGGCACGTACCATGGAGCTTGCAGGTCACGATTTTAACGGACTGTGCTTCGTTAATCTTGTTGATTTCGATATGGTATACGGACACCGTAGAGACTGCGACGGATACGGCCGTGCACTGTGTGAATTTGACAAGTGGCTCGGTGGTTTTCTGCCGAAACTCGGAGATGAGGATGCACTCATAATCACCGCCGATCACGGGTGTGATCCAGGGTATGCCCTGTCTACAGATCATACGAGAGAATACGTGCCGTATCTGTGCTATAACAGAAATATTACGGGTGAGGATATAGGCACAAAACCAAGCTTCAATTATGTAGCTGACGAAGTAGCACGTCTGCTCGGTATAGAATAATCCCGCTTATGCACCTTTGCTAAATTAGCAAAGGTGCATTTGTGCAATATGCTTACAAATCAAAATTCTTTTTTGAAAATATTTCACAAACACCTTGCAAAATTCTGCGAATTGTTTTATCATATATGTATAGTAGGGTAATGTGTACCCGAAAAACCATTCCCGACGGTTCGGGCTCGGTTATAAAAATTATTTTTTACATATTTGGAGGAACCCAAAAATGGCAGTTAATGCATCCGACAAGGTAAGAGTTGGTATTATCGGTTGCGGCGGTATCGCAAACGGTAAGCATATGCCCTCTCTTCGTAACATTGCAAACGTAGAAATGGTCGCTTTCTGTGATATCATCGTTGAAAAGGCTGAGAAAGCAGCTAAAGACTTTGGTACTCCCGACGCTAAGGTTTACGAGAACTACAAGGAGCTTCTTGAGGATAAGTCCATCGACGTTGTTCACGTTTGTACTCCTAACAGAGCTCACTCCTTCATCACTGTTGATGCTCTTGAGGCAGGTATGCACGTAATGTGTGAGAAGCCTATGGCTATCAACTCTGAAGAGGCTATGAAAATGCTCGACGCTGCAAAGCGTACCGGCAAGAAACTCACCATCGATTATCAGAACCGTCAGAACAACCCCGCTCAGTACATGAAGGCTGAGGCTGACAAGGGAACATTCGCTGATATGTACCTCGGTACTGCTCACGCTATCCGTCGTCGTGCAGTTCCTACCTGGGGTGTATTCCTTAACGAGTACGAGCAGGGTGGCGGTCCCCTTATCGATATCGGAACCCACGCTCTCGACCTTACACTCTGGACTATGAACAACTACAAGCCCAAGTACGCTGTTGGTACTACCTATCACAAGCTGAACGATCAGGTAAACTCCGCTAACGCTTGGGGTGACTGGGATCCCGCACAGTTCACCGTTGAGGATTCCGCATTCGGTTTCGTTGTAATGGAGAATGGCGCTACCATCCGTGTTGAATCCTCCTGGGCTCTGAACGTTGCTGAATCCAGAGAGGCTTGCTGCACCATCGCAGGTACTCTCGGCGGCGCTGACTACCACGGCGGTCTTCGTCTGAACGGTGTTCGTGACGGCCGTCAGTACACCACTCAGATCGACTTCGGTTCCGGCGGAGTTGCATTCTTCGACGGTAACCCCAACGAGGATTCCGGTACTAAGGAAGCTCGTCAGTGGATCCGTGCGGTGATGGATGACAAGGATCCTTGCGTTCTTCCCGAGCAGGCTCTCTGTGTAACCCGTATCCTTGAGGCTATCTACAAGTCTGCTGAGACCGGCGACATCGTATTCCTCAACAAATAATTAGAATTTTGCACGGGGGAGGCTTTAAGTCGGATCGTAGCCATG
>JAZUBE010000172.1:0-12849 GCA_045638325.1 Eubacteriales bacterium | reverse complement strand
GAGGCGGCTATGGTAGCAAAGGTAAAGGGTTACAAGGCAGGTTTCGTTGTAAGCGATTCCAACCTTCGCCCCGATAACACTCTTGCAGATGTTCTCGCTCTCGTTGAGGAGAAAGGTCACTCCACCATCGCTGTTACCGATGACGGTTCTGCCAACGGAAAGCTCCTCGGAGTTGTTACCGGCAGAGACTACCGCCTCAGCCGTATGTCTACCGATGAAAAGGTAGCTGATTTTATGACTCCTCTCGACAAGCTCGTTGTTGCACCCGAGAGCACCTCTCTCAAGCTCGCAAACGACATCATCTGGGAGAACAAGCTTAACTCCCTCCCCATCGTTGATGCTAAGGGACATCTCCTCTACTTCGTATTCCGTAAGGACTACAGCCAGCACAAGGACAACCCCCAGGAAGTTCTTGATTCCGAAAAGCGTTATCTTGTTGGTGCAGGTATCAATACTCTTGACTACAAGGACAGAGTTCCCGCACTTGTTGAGGCAGGTGTTGATGTGCTTTGTATCGACTCCTCCGAGGGATATTCCTGCTGGCAGAAGATGACTATTGACTTTATCCGTGAGAAGTACGGCGACACCGTTAAGGTGGGTGCAGGAAACGTAGTTGACCGCGAGGGATTCATGTTCCTTGCTGAGGCAGGCGCTGATTTTATCAAGGTCGGTATCGGCGGCGGTTCCATCTGTATCACCCGTGAGACAAAGGGTATCGGACGTGGTCAGGCAACTGCTCTTATCGACGTATGCGCTGCAAGAGATGAGTACTACGAGAAGACCGGTGTATATATCCCGATCTGCTCCGACGGCGGTATCGTTCACGATTACCACATGACTCTCGCACTTGCAATGGGCGCTGACTTCCTCATGCTCGGCCGTTACTTTGCAAGATTTGACGAGTCTCCTACTCCTAAGCTGAACATCAACGGCACTTACGTTAAGGAGTACTGGGGTGAGGGCTCCAACAGAGCCCGTAACTGGCAGAGATACGATCTCGGCGGCAAGTCCAAGCTTTCCTTTGAGGAAGGCGTTGACTCCTACGTAGTATACGCAGGAAGCCTCCACGACAACGTTGAGAAGTCTCTCTACAAGGTTAAGTCCACTATGTGCAACTGCGGTGTTACCACCATTGAGGCACTGCAGAAGAATGCGAAGATCACTCTGGTTTCCGCAACCTCTATCGTTGAGGGCGGTTACCACGATGTAACTCTCAGAAGCACTGTAAACAACGGCAGATAAGTCCGGACAGCCGGATATCGGCACAGCTTCAACTGAAGGTTAAAGTGCTCACACAACAAATACGGCGAAGATCAAACACCGATCTTCGCCTGTTTTTATGTTGAATGGATGAATTGATTTATACCTGCATCTTAAGTCACTAACAAAAAACTGTATCATTTACGGATACAGTTTTTTCGTTAGATCAATTACCTTTTTCCTCTGTTGATTGCAAATCTCTGTACTTTGCTGTTTCCCCGGAATGTGTGGAATATATTATAACATATATTTTCATTTATGGGAGGGCTATAATATTTTACCGTTTCCCCTCATTTCTGTCGATCTCCGCAATTGTTTTTGCAAGAATCGCATCCACATCCGAGCCTATTATATCAAGACACTCAGCGGCGTAGCATACCGTTTCGGGGATTCCGTAAAATTCCTTTGCCAGAGCCGATACATAACTGTATCCAAAATCAGGTGAGCGTCTGCCGCCTGAGGTAGTAACGAAATACAGCTTCTTTGCCTTGCATAGTCCTCTGTACCCGTCATCTGAATAATCGAATGTTACTCCTGCCGCGGTGATATTTTCAATATAGCATTTGAGAAGAGTGGGAATGGACAGATCCCAGAACGGAGCAGCAATTACGATAGTATCAGCCTCAGCAAATTGTCTGGCATATCTGAGAATATCCGCATCGTAATTTTGGCTGTGAAGCGCCACGTCCCTTTCCGCAAGACGATCACGTGTAAGAGGAAGAAGTCCCATCCCGGAAAGCTCCAGCTCCACTACATTTCCATCGATATATTTCATGAGGTGATGCGCAAGAGTAAGAGTTCTCGAATCTTCGCGCACACAGGCATTTATAAATAAAACAGTCATATATAACCTCCGTTATTCTGATACTAATAGAATACCACAAAAACATGCAATTTGCAACACAAAAGGGAGTCCGAAGACTCCCTTTTATTTTTGATTATTTTCAGGAAACACCAGCCTGGCCGGGGATCTTGTAAGCATCCTTAAGGCTTACGTTGACCTTGTGTGCCTCTTCGAGCTTCTTGTAATCAGCATCGTATGCATCTGAGGTCATAGTATTGTCTACATCAACCTTCCACTTGGCAAGACCGTCACCGGTGTAATATACGATGTAGATAACTTCACTTGTACCTGTAGCGCCGTTGGAAGAATGGCTGTAATCGCCAACCTTACGATCTGCAGAGAAGAGCCAGTCAGCAAGCTCTTCGGTAGGAAGGCTTGTCTTAGCCTGATTCTCGTAGAGTCCGCCTGTCTCATGTGCAGTAGTGTCGTCGCTGTACTTCTCAGCAAGAGCCTTGAAGGAAGCATCACTCTTATCGCCTGCCTCAAACTCCTTGAGGATGGTATCGCACTCCTTGGAGATATCCTCACCTTCAGCTGCGCTCAGAGCGATAACACGGATATTCTTGGTGATGTACTCTTCAATATAAGCATCCTTAGTGATAAGATATACGGTATACTTACCATTGGTATTATCCTCGGATACGAACACATCCTTAGTCTGATCACGATCCTTATCGAATGCGAACTTAAGGAAATCATTGGTCTGATCATTTGCTGCAGCCTCTGCAATAGTTGCAGCAAGGTCAGCCTCAACCTTCTCAGCCTTCTTCTTCTCATCAGTCTCAGACTTGTAAACCTCGTCCTCAAGGTACTTCTTCACCTCGGTGTTGAAGATCTCAAGAGCACGGTCGGGCTCTGCCATCATCTTCTGAGAGAGAGCCTTTGCAAGAGCAAGAGCCGCCTCCTTCTCGGGAGTGAGCTTCTCTTCTTTCTTATCTGTAGCTGCAGTAGTGGTACCGCTTGTCTCAGTAGAATCGGATGCGCCTGCAGCAACCTCAGTTACAGGTGCGCTTGTACCCTCAACAGGAACATTGTTATCGTTAGAGGGGGTAGTCGCAGGAGCAGTGGTAGCTGCTGTAGTAGTTGTTGCAGCATCGGGCTTCTTTGCAGTAAAGCTATATGTTACGTAGTCGATAACCTGGAAGTTTGCCTTGTTATCCTCAAGATGCTTAGCCCACTCTTCCTCAGTGAACTCATAGCTATCCTGAAGCTTCTCAGCATATGCAGCCGCGATCTGGTTAAGCTCGATAGCCTTACGGACATCGTCCATGCTTACACCATGACCGTACATATTACGGAGGTAGTACTCCTCTGTTCCGCCGTACTGCTTGGAGTAGGACTCAATTGTGGACTCGATGGTCTTTACAGCCTCATCGATATGCTCACGATCATGCTCGTCAAGCTCAAAACCTGCAGCCTTTGCAGCTTCGCAAAGAGTAAGGATCTGCTTCACCTGGGGAACGGTATAGCTCTCCATAATAAAGTCAAACCATGTCTTGTTGGAGGTGTATGTCTGATCCTTCAGGTTCTTCTGAAGATCAACACCCATCTGCTGCATAGAGGAGGACATATTCTGATAGCTGGAGTTGAAGTAATACGACATCATTGCATTGTTGATCTCGTAGTTCTCGGAGGATGCGGAAATGGTATTTCTGTAATAATAACCGCTGTCAACCACCTTATTATAAATAATGACACCAGCAAAGAGTGCCAGCACAAGCACCATGCAAATCACGGAGATAGTGGTTTTCTTCTTTGCCGCATTGTTTGCCTTCTGTGTCTTTGCAGAGGGCGCTGCTGCGGTAAATCCGTCATTTGCGGGCTTGCGAGAATTGTTTTTGCTTCCCATCTTTAATGAGACCTGCCTTTCATAATATTGTGGGGCATAATGCCCATGAAATTCAAATGCTTCTGTTATTATAACACATCCGAAATAATTTTTCTACCCCTAAACACTATTTTTTACAAATAATAATTGATTTCTTTTGTAAAAACAGGTTCAAATCTCGTTTTTTGTCTGTATTTTCCGAAAAACACAAAAAACGGATGCTTCCGTCACAATGGGAAGCATCCGTTTTAGCGGGATAATTATTTATGCTTTTACATCTATTCCTGCATCAAATGCGGGCATAAGCTGCAGTTTAAACAGGTTTGCCTTGTGTTTTCTGTCGATAAGAGCCTTTTTGTCCGCATCATCGATCACACCGGTGCGGATGTACACGTCGAGCTCCGCATAGGTAAAGCCGAGATTTTCCTCATCGGTCTTTCCGCAAAGTCCGTCGATAGGTACCTTTTCCACAAGTTCACGGGGCAACCCGAGAAGATGTCCGATCTCTTTCACCTCGGTAACGGTAAGATTGCTCATGGGAGAAAAATCTCCTACAGAATCGCCGTATCTGGTAGAATATCCCACATAGTCCTCGGAGAGGTTACAGGTATTGCAAACCCGTCCGTTACAGCTTTGGGACACCGCATAAAGTGTAGACATTCTTATTCTCGGGGGAAGATTCTGCAGAGACTGCGCAGAAAGCTCAAGCTCATCCGGGATAGCTCCGGTAATCGCTTCCACTGCTGCACCGATATTAACGATGTAGCTCTTGATTCCAAGAAAATCAACGAGCATCTGCGCCTTATCTATATCGTGCTGGACTCCCTGAGGCATAAGCACACCGATAACTCTGTCACGTCCGAGAGCCTCAACACAAAGTGCCGCTGCAATGGAGCTGTCCTTACCTCCGGATATTCCGATAACAGCATTGCATCCGGGGCCGTTTTTTTCAAAAAAATCTCTTATCCACTGTACACACGCATTTTTTGTCGCAAGTGCATCAAACATCAGAATTTACCTCCGTTAAGTCTCTGCCTTATCTCGTCAAGAGTATAGTCCTTGACCATTTTTCCGTCCTTGAATACTGTTTCAAGGAGATTGCCTTCGGGAATGTTTTCGGATGTATACTCATCCTTATATTTCAACACGCCATCCTCTTCGTATACGAAACAAAGTCCCTTCTGGCTCTTCTTGAATCCACCATCTTTAGGATTTTTGAATACAGGATAGCACTTTCCGTCCACCTCGGCATAGCAAGCCTTGATGCAGGAGCTGAATGTGTCACGGGTAAAGGGTTTCAGCATATTGTTCTCCTCAATACAGTGCATGGAGAAAGAACCGACGCCGAGAGTAACATTAGAACATGCAAAGCCCGCATTTTTGAGGATCTCGTAGATCTGCTCGCATCTCTGCACAGTGATACTGTCACCGTAGATCGCTTTAACATGAGGATCGAGCACCTTGTAACCCTTGGAGTTGACAGTTCCGCCGAACTGCTCCCACAGCTTGAACACAGTCTTTGTAACCACCTCAACACAGTCGCCGGAGTCACCTCTCATGAGCATACATCCGTTGTGAGCCATGATCTCATCGTGAAGCTCGGGAAGAATGTTGTCGATCACATTCCAGTAGTCGTAGCTGTCAAGAACACAGGAAAAGCTTGTATTGGGATAAAGCTCGGTGAGCATACGGCGGAGGAATGTGATCTCATCGCCGTCAACAGCATAGTTGGAGCACATTACGAAATGCTCGGTGGAAACCGCACCGAAGGCAACCGGCTCTTTTTCGCAGTCGCAGTTGAAAATATTCTCAAGATAGGGGATCGCAGGAACAGTTGCGGTGTTGAGGAAGGACAGACACCAGCCCGCACCTGCCATAAGTGCCGCATCCACACACATATCTCCACGGAAGTCAAACGCTCCGAGAGCTTTTGCACGGGGAACATCGTCCTCGACGGTTTCCTCATAGTACTTGTTTACGATATCCCTGTAGGTCTTTCCCACGGTAGCGGTAATCTGAGGATACCACATCTCAGCGGAGATAAGGCTCTCGAGTGCTTGGGGCAGCCATGCAAAATCGTCGTGGGTATTGGTAATACCGAACATGGGTACATGAACGGGTACCATTGTACCCTCGGGCAGTGCGATGATCTCAATAGGGAGGTAACCGAGTCTGTGTAGCTTTCTTATCTTTTCGGTGCCATAAATCCCGCGTCCCAGAGTAGCATCAAGAACTCTTGTATACTCAGATACTACCTCCTCCTCGGGAAGATCGAAGAAATACTCATTGAAATAGTCGATAAGCCATGTTTTACAGAACATCTGCACACCGAACATTACCACTTTGTCCCAACGGTCAACGCGGCTCATACGGGGAGTATAGTAGGACATAGACTTTGTCATTTTCGGATTTATCATATCGCTGTGTACAGTCTTGTAAAAATCACACAGCAGCATCGGATTTATTGCTCTTTTCATACGTTTACTCCTTTCAGGTCAAAGACCTCGATCATCTCATGTTCCTTTGTAAGAATACTGTTTGTTGTATAGATCTTCCGGATAAGCTCTCCTGCGAGAAGCTCACCCTCAAAAATAGTGTTTTCGCAGTGAGTAATGTGAAGATAGATATTCTTCGCGCCAAGCTCCTTCAGCTTCTTTGCGCTGTGATAAAATGTACCGCCTCTGGAGCAGATGTCATCTACTATGAGAATATTTTTTCCTGCAATATTCTCTGTATCTCCCGCAACATCAAGCCCTTTTATCTGTCCCGTTGCCCAGTCACGTTTCTTTATTCCGAAGGCATAAGGCAGGGGTATCATTCCACCGTAACGCTTGCCTGCTCCCTCATCGGGGTAGAACATGGACGGGATCTCACCCTCGGCCTCTCTTATCTTTTCTATAGCCGCCTCAATATACTCAGCCGGCTTCAGTACAACAATATTGTCAATGAGCGCCTCACTCACATTGGAGTGAGGGTCAAGCACGGTCACACTTCTGAATCCGAGAGAGTTTATAACTCCCGCGAAATATTTCAGTGTAAACACATCCTCACCACTCTTTACTCTGTCCTGTCTCGCATTGGGAATATAGGGCATATAAAGATGAATATTATCCTGTCCGTGTGCCTTTATATGATTTGTGAGATATATAAGTGCAACAAGCTCTCTGTCATTCTCGAAAAACCACGAAACCGTCACCTTGTCTCCTTCGGGCACATTTTCTTTTATAAGTATCGTACCGTCGGGGAAATTACCTATCTCAATCTGTTTTCCGTTCAGCTTTATCATAATTATTCTCCGATCACATCTATCTGACACATCTTCATTGTAAGAAGTGCAGCATTATGAGTCTCGGGAGTAACTCCCGCACAGCACGCAGCGTCTATCTGTACATTTGCATCGGGGAAGGTCGCCTTGATTATAAGCGCATTGCTGACTACGCAGATGTCTGTACAAAGTCCCACAAGCTCTACATTCTCAAGAGTCTCTTCCTTCCATCCGGGCCATCCGAAATTAGGCTTATCAATTATCTTTGCTCCGTCAACGTACAGCCCGTCTGCGATCTCCCATCCCTTAGTACCCTTTATACAGTGGGGGACAGGAAGCTTTTTACCCTCGGGAGTATCAAGATAATCCTCACCGTGAGTATCACGGGTAAATATTATCTCATCGCCGTTTTTTACATATTCTTCGATCTTTGCTTTTACCGCAGGAACGATAGCCACTGCCTCTGCCGTACCAAGTGCCATATCGATAAAATCGTTCTGCATATCTACTACAATCAGTGTCTTTCTCATTTTAATTTTCTCCTTTTGATTCATATTGATTCATATTGATGTGTATTTATACGTGATCTTTTTTCATATAAAGTCTTGCCGGTCTGTGTCCCGCACCCTCGGTGTATTCATCTGTCTCAACCACATAAGGTGCGATTTTACGGCGGAAATTTGCAGTCAGAAGTGTCTGTCCGAGAAGTGTCTCCTGTACCTTCTGCAGATCCGCAAGGGTGAATTTTTCGGGAAGGAAATCAAAGGTTATCCTGTAATCCCCTGCCTCATCCTGCATCACGGAAAGTGCTCTTGCGATTATCTTTGCATGATCGAAAGCAAGTCCCGTATCGGAAATGATCTCAAAGCTGCTGCCACCGATGTTGTCTGTGACCCTGCGAAGCTCTGCGCTGATATTCTCTTCTTCACTTCTCAGAGTCAGTCTGAACACATCCGCACCGTCAGTTCCGAATTCAAGCTCGAACCACTTTGCGTTTATGGCATCACTGCCGCCCATAACATGTACCTTTTCCGCATTTACGACGGAGGCATATGCCATGGAGATTATCCTGCCTCTCGGATCGCGTCCCGGTTCACTGAATACACCTATGGGAAGAAGTGCCTCAGGTCTGAGATTCGTCTCCTCCTCAAGTTCACGAACAGCACAAGCCTCGATCGTTTCATCAGCCTCCACAAATCCACCGGGAAGTGCCCACCTGTTCATATACGGATGCTCTCCGCGTTTGATGAGCAGGATATGAAGCTTCGATTCGGCATCCTTGCGGTGACTGTCGGGCTCCTCTTTGAACATGGACATTACCACCATATCGGTAGCCACGGAGGGTCTGTCGTAATCGTTTACGTTGTATGCCGACAAGAACAGCTCCTCATCACTCTTATCGGAGGCATTCTTTTTATTGAAGGCGATCTCAAGCTCCTTTTTGGATTCTTCCGAATAAAACAGCGGAATAACACCGTTGATATAATCGGAGCCTCTGTCTGTAAGATACAGTCTGTCTCCCCTCATCTCCATGAGTCCCTGTTCAAGAACAAACTTTACCTCCTCCGGGAACATCTCCGTAAATTCTGTGCCAAAGCGTTTTCTGAACGCAGGCATATCCACAAATGCAAAGTAGAATGCTACGGAAACCATTTTCGCAACAGATTCATCCTCGGGAAGTCTGTAGATATCCTGGAAAGGAAGTCTGCCTTCATTTATCGCTGTTCTGTATCTCTCCATCTTTTTCTCGGCTGCACCGAGATTGTATGCCAGATAGTTCATGCCGAAGGACTGTGCTCCAAGTCCCATTCCCACATAAGGTGTACCGTTTATTACACGCTTTGTGAGGTAATCACTTGTACCGTAATCTCCCTCTATCCGGCTGAAGGTATTCTTTCCCACATTTGCCATATATCCGTTTTCCGTCAGGATCTTGTATGCAATCTTGTATTGATACATTGCTTTGTAGATGGAAACGCCACCTGCCTCATACTCAAGCTTCGTACCCTTGTAGCGGTTTCTGTAGAGTGTTATATATTCGGGTCCAAGTCCGATAGCATAATGAAGTGTGTTGTCGAAATCCGTATCTGTCTGGTGGAGGAATCCATACATCAGGTCGATGTTGAATCTCTCATACCCTGCGGCACGGATATTCGCCACAGCTCTTTCGTAAATGCTCTTGTCTCCATCACGTCCGAGTTCCGAGAGAAGCTTTGCAGATACAGTCTGTACACCCATACTTATACGGGCATATCCCATATCGAAAACGGCTTTTATCTTATCAGGCTCATTTGCTGCAATAAGAGGTGTAGTCTCAATACTGAAAACTGTTCCCGTCTCGATATCAAAAAGCTCATTTACCGCATCGGTAATGCGTCTGAGATTTTTCACAGACAGTTTTGTGGGGGTACCGCCGCCGAGATCATATCCGACGATCTTTTTCCCTCTGAGGATCTCCGAATACATCCTCATTTCCCTCAGAAGAAGCTCCACATACTCATTCTCCGTATCATCATCGGTCCCTTCGAGAACGACGTACTCGCAGAATTTGCATCTCGTCTTACAAAAGGGAATATGAATGTAAAGAGAAAGCTCATCAGCCTTCTGCCATTCTTCCTCAACGAAGCTCCTTATCTCCTTGTCGTCTCTCAGCTTATATTTCATAAACGACACAGGTGTCAGAGGATACGCCGTATTTGCGTAATGGTGATAAAGAAGCCCGGTCTCATACACTTTTTTGCAGTCCATCTGCTCGCCTCCTTTGTTCTTGTTGATCTGATTATATCACAATGATAATATCATGTCAATACTTTTGGTGAATTTTTTCAAAAAATTTTTAAAATAAAAAAGACACACTTTCGTGTGTCTTTTTCCAAGCCTTGAAAGCTATTGGTTAATAAAATATGATTCGCTACCGTTTGATTTACTAACTGAAAAGAAGTGTTGTGAACGCCTTTGAAGGCAGTGAAAAGAATCTTCATTTGTTTTCTTTTGCAGTATTAAGCGATGCAATCAGCATCCTCTTAATTTCTTCAGCAAGAGAAATGGGTTCATCATAGTTATATTCCATCAAACTTGTTCTTTTCAGAAGCGTAAGCCAATAAATACTTTCACCCGTTTCTTTGAGTGAAATATGGAGTTTGGATATAAAATCCGCTTTGCTGTTACCGTAAACTGCTTCGTTTATGTTTGCACCTATGCTTGTTGCAGAGCGAAGTAATTGTTTGGCGATAGTTGTATCTTTTTTTGATTTGGAAAACTCTTCATAAAACAATACGATTTGTGTTGCAAAATCGAGAGATTTTTCAAGTAACGGACTGCTCATAAAACTCACCTCTGAATGTATTATATCATAATTCGTTATTCAAATCAATGCTTTGCGGAGCAAAGCTACCTTTTCTTTTATCTCTTCTTTCTTATCTTTTATCTGGAAACGACAATTTGAGGGAAGAGAGAAGAACAAAAAGAGAAAAGTGAAAAGAACAAAAAGAAACGACAATCTTCTGTCGAAAATTGTCGTTTCTTTCTGGTGGGGGAAGGTGGATTCGAACCAGCGAAGTCACTGACAACAGATTTACAGTCTGCCCCCTTTGGCCGCTCGGGAATTCCCCCAGATAAATATTCAGTTACGCAAATGGAGCTGGTGGACGGACTCGAACCCCCGACCTGCTGATTACAAATCAGCTGCTCTACCAACTGAGCTACACCAGCATCTGGCGTTTGCGTCCGCGCCGCTTTCGCCTGCGCAAGTGGTATTATATCACATACAAGTCCTCTTGTCAACACAATTTTGAAAGTTTTTTTGTTTTTTCGTTATTTCTTTATTTTTACTCCTTATTTTTCATCGTTTTTCAAATCCTTTACCTGTAAATCTTCTATTTCTATTGCAATCCGCAGAATTATTATATATAATAAATGTACAGTTCATAAAACACAAGAAAGGTTTCCAAAATCATGAAAAAATTTTTGTGCCTTGCCCTTACAGCCGCAACACTTTTCTGTTCCGCTTCCGGGCTTTCCGCACCTGCTACAGCGGAAGAGGCTTATAACGAGCTTGTACCCATCAAGAGTTATGGCGTAGCTCTCGATCGGGAGAACGAGATCATTACCGGTATCCCCGGCACCGTAAACGCCAAAGAGCTTTGCGACATGTTCGTTGATCCCAACAATGCCGTATCCGTATCATTTAATGGCAGCACTCTCATTACCGAACCCGTTCCTACAGGTGCGCTTCTTTCAAATCATTCCGAATCCTTCACCGTAATCATCTACGGTGACGTAAACAGCGATGCGAAAGTAAACCTCACCGACGTTTCAATGGTCCTCCAGAAAGTCGCAAAGTGGAATGTAGCGCCGAATGAATTTGCCTCCGATGTAAATGTTGACGGCAAACTCAACCTCACCGACGTTTCAATGATCCTCCAGAAGATCGCAAAATGGCGTGTCTGGCTTGGCGGCAGCGGTATGACCGTTGTTGAAGATCCTCAGAAGGCAAAACACGAGGATTCATCACTCAGGCTGGCTTTCAGCAACAGCATCGACAGATATACCCCCGACACCGAGATCGGTGATGCTGTGACCGATGTAATGTACTGCGCAAAGAATGAGATCGAATTCACTCAGTTTGCACTTCAGTCCATGGGTGGCCACGACGATCTCTCCGTAAGTATTTCCGATTTCAAGAACGGCAAGGGTGAAAAGCTCCGTACAGAGCTCTATCAGCAGGCCTTTATAACAATCACAGATACCCGCAGCGATGTTGATGTGATCGCCGATGTGATGTCCCCCGTTCTCACAGGTATCGATATAAAATCAGGTGCTATCTGCCCCTTCGGAATCAAGGTATTCCCCGGTGAGGATGCATCATACGGTCTCTACGAGGCGACCGTAACCGTTAAGGATGCAGACGGCAAAGAGATCAAAACTGCTCTCGTATATCTCAACGTATGGGACTTCGTACTCCCCTCTGCGTCTAACTGCCGTACCTCTTTTGGACTTAGTTCTGCAAGTATCGGTTCCTCCTCCACCGCTACAATTGAGGAAAGATACAGGAACTACTACGATTTCTTCATTGAGAACCGAATGAACCCCGTTCTCCTCCCCTATGATATTTGCTCAGAAGAAGCAAAGCAGTATCTTGACGATCCCAGAGTAAACAGCTTCCTTGCAGGCGGTGAGGGTTATGGCGGATCATATGACGTTACCGACGAGCAGCTCGCTGAGAGATATGCACTCCTCTCTCAGAATGAGGAGTGGATGAAGAAGGCATACTTCTATTTTGATGACGAGCCCCTGCCCTGGACAAAGGAAGGTGTCACCGTAGCACAGCAGGCAGCCTCCATCAAGGAAAATTACGATCGTGCACAGCGACTCTTCCCCGGTGCAAAGCTCATTATCCCCAATCACCATAACGAGATCACAGATGACTCCCTGGAGCAGATGCCTTTTGGTGAAGATATCATCAGTTACTGCATGAAGTATTCCTCTATCCTCTGTCCTCACAGCTGGATGTTCAAGGATTACAATAAGACTTCTGAAAACATAGTTTACACTAAAGAAATGGCAGACAGATTCGGACCTCTCCAGGATCGTATTGCGAAGAAGCTCGAGGAGGATCCGAGTGCAGAATTCTGGTGGTACACCAGTGATAAC
>JAZUBE010000171.1:0-2369 GCA_045638325.1 Eubacteriales bacterium | reverse complement strand
CTCCTCACGGGAAATATAGTTTCAAAAACCACAAAATTTACAGAATATCCATTGAAGTATACTATTATTTGGAACAATATATCTCTATAATGAAATGTAATTATGCTTATTGCCGGAGGTGAGGTCATGCTTGGGTATATAAAGCCTGCCTACGGTGAGCTTCGTGTGAGAGAGCACGAGTTCTACCGTGCGGCATACTGCGGACTTTGCAGATCCATGGGAAAATGTACCGGCTGCGCATCCCGCATGACTCTCAGCTACGACTTTGTGTTTCTCGCTCTTGTGAGGATGGCTCTGTCGGGCGACACCTCAAAGATCCTCTCAGGCAGATGTATGGCTCATCCCATGAAGAAAAAGCCGTACCTTGTGAAAAACCCGTCGCTTGATTTTTCAGCCTGCGCCGCCGCCGTGCTTATGGACGGCAAGGTGAGTGACGATATCGCAGACGAGAAGGGATTAAGACGTACTGCGGCAAAGATGCTCCGCCCCTTCACAAAACATTCTCTGAAGCGGTCGGGACTCGCTGAGCTTGCGGATACGGTGAACGGTGAGCTTGAGGCTCTGTCGGCACTTGAGAGAGAAAGGTCCTCTGATATCGATGCTGCGGCAGACTGCTTCGGCAGACTGCTCGGAAGTACGATGTCCTTCGGCCTTGAAGGGATGAACGAGCGTATCGCATACGAGATCGGCAGGTACACCGGCAGATTCATCTACGTGATCGATGCCGCCGACGATATGGCTAAGGATGTAAAAAAATGCCGCTACAACCCCCTGATCGAAGCGTACGGCAAGGATGTGCTTGAGGTGCGTACTGTGGGAGATCACAGAGGACGAAGCCTTGTAAGACAGGTACCCCGTGCGGATGTTGCCGAAAATATCATAACAGCGGCAAGACTTGACCTTATCGGACTTGAGAGAGCTGAAAACCTTATAGATTACGATGATACGCAAATCATGGGAATGATACGGGGCATCATCGGTAATATAATCGGCATCGGTATGCCGGGTGAAATGATGAAAGTGCTGGGACAGGTGCCCGCAGCAGATAAAAACAGGACAGCGGAGGAATAAGATGAGCGATCCTTACAAGGTACTGGGTGTATCCCGAAGTGCCACAGATGATGAGATAAAGGCAGCGTACAGAGAGCTTGCCAAGAAATATCATCCCGACAACTACGTCGACAGTAATCTCTCCGATCTTGCAGAGGAGAAGATGAAGGAAGTAAACGAGGCCTACGACACCATCCGCAAGGAGAGGGAGAGAGGCGGTTCGTCACAGGGAGGCTACGGTGCAGGCGGCACCTACGGTGGTTCCTATGGCGGATATTCCGGCACGGGAACTCTCGCAGACGTGCGTCAGCTCATCTCCCAGAGAAGATTCTCCGAGGCTGAGCTTAAGCTGGATTCCATGTCCAATGAGGAGAGAAATGCGGAGTGGCATTACCTCAAGGGATGCGTGCTCCTTCAGAGAGGCGCAGTATACGAGGCTCAGCGCCACATCGACACAGCTTGTTATATGGATCCGGGTAATGCGGAGTACAGAAATGCCCGTGACAGCATAAGATACTATGCTCAGGGAGGCGGCAGACAGTACCGCACCGCAGGCAACGGATCAAACGATATGTGTGATCTCTGCTCAACACTCCTTTGTATGGACTGTATGTGTGAGTGCTGCGGCGGTGATCTTATCTCCTGCTGCTGATATGGGAATGATTCCAAAAAAGAAAAACGGCTCCCCTGCCCTTCGTACCGCACTTGCCGGAATGCTTGCTGCGCTTAGTGCAGCGGTGCTTTTCGCAGGATATGCCACAGGAGTTATGGATCTGACCGCCATTGCGGCAGCGTCGCTCCTTTCCGCCATCTCCGTGGTGGAGCTCGGCGGCGTATACCCTTATCTCATATGGGTATCTGTATCCGTCATCAGCTTTATGACAGTCCCCGGCGAGGTCGCCGCAGGATATCTTCTGTTCGGCGGTATCTATCCCATGCTGAAAATGTATTTCGAGAAGCTCCCCCGTGTGCTTGAATGGGTTGCGAAGCTTTGCTACGGTGCCGTGGTACTTGCAGTGCTGTGGGTGCTGTCGAAATTCGTGTTCGGTATCCCCGATGAGGCAGGCTGGGTAATGATCGGGCTTGGTGTGGGATATGCTTTGTTCTTTGTTCTGTTTGATTATGCCCTGTCTGTGGCGATCACCATGTACATGGTAAAGCTGAGACCGAAACTCAGATTTCTCAGAAGACTTTAATATAAAATCCACCATTTCGGTGGATTTTTTTGTTATCCGCGGGGGGTCGCAGGGTTGTATTTTCTTGCGCAGCTGTTTTTGATTGCAATGGGTTGTACGTTGCGGGAGGAGCAAGCCCCTCCC
>JAZUBE010000170.1:0-3458 GCA_045638325.1 Eubacteriales bacterium | reverse complement strand
AGAGTGGCAGGCTTGTATAACACATTGTTGTATACCATTGCAGTGTAGCTCCTTTTCGAAATTGTTTCTATATAATAATACGGCAACTGCCGATCATAATTTTTCTATCACTCTGAGTTTTGAGCTTCTTGCACGTGGATTATCCACAAGCTCCTTATCAGAAGGGATAATAGGTTTTCTTGTTATATGTATGGCACTCGGTTTCTTTCCACACACACATACGGGGAAATCCGGGGGACATACACATCCCTTACAAAGATCTGCGAATGTGTTCTTTACTATGCGATCTTCAAGAGAATGGAATGTAATAACTGCGGCTCTGCCGCCCGGAGCAAGTCTTTCTGCTCCTGCGATAAGTGACGGAGCGATGGTACTCAGCTCTCCGTTCACTTCAATTCGTATCGCCTGAAAGGTACGCTTTGCAGGATGCTTATTCTCTGCTCTGCGGTTTTTCTCGGGGATAGCTTTCTCAATTATCGCTGAAAGCTCGTGAGTTGTGAGGATGGGTGATACCTCCCTCGCCTCTACGATACGCCTTGCGATCCTTGAAGCAAATTTCTCCTCGCCATAGTCACGTATTATTCTGTAAAGCTCCGTTTCGGAGTAAGTGTTGACAACAGTTTCGGCGGAAAGAGCAGCAGATCTGTCCATTCTCATATCGAGAGGAGCATCTGCCATGTAGGAGAAACCTCTGTCCGCAACATCAAGCTGATGAGATGATACGCCAAGATCCCATAGTATACCGTCGATACTATCGACACCAAGCTCATCAAGCACCGCACCAACATCACCGTAATTTCTTCTTACAAGAGTAAATCTGTCGCTGAAAGGTGCGAGTCTTTCCGTCACAGCCATTATTGCATCTTCATCACGGTCAATGGAAATCAGCCGTCCCTTATCCGAAAGTCTTGATGCTATCTCAAAGGAATGTCCGCCGCCGCCGGCAGTACAGTCCACATATATACCGTCAGGTTTTATATTAAGCGCCTCTATGGATTCACCGAGAAGCACAGACACATGAGAGAATTCCATATCAAAGTCCCGCCTCAAGCATCATCTCAAGAATGCGGTCAGTCTTCTCTTCAGTCTCCTCTGCAAGACGTGCTTCCTCAGACCATATCTCCGCATATTCGCCGCATCCGAGAATAACAACATTTTTCTCGATTCCCGCAAATTTTTTCAGCACCTCAGGAATCTGAACCCTTCCCTGAGAATCGGGTTCAACGGTTGCAGCACCCGAGAACACAAATCTGCGGATCTCTCTTGCCTGAGTCTTGGGGAGATCGTTTATTCTTGCGGTGTAGTTTTCCCATTCACTCATGGAATAGATGGAGAGACAATTGTCAACGTTTTTGATGATCATAAACTTATCACCGAGAATCTCACGGTGCTTGGCAGGTATGAACATTCTGTTTTTCGCATCAAGAGTATGATTATACTGCCCTACAAGCATTGACTTTCTCCCCCTTTCAAAACACTTTTCACCACATTCCCCCACGGGATACCTATATTATAATATAGACAAATGCAAATATCAATACCTAAACGAATTTTTTTATAAAAAATATTGAACTTTTTTGATTACTTTTCACTATTATTTCCCATATTTTACCATCACCGTTTGTGTTTCATGCATATATTTTCCTGTTATTCCACTAATTACCATTTTAGTTGATTTTGCCGCATTTCCTTGTCCGGAAAGCATACAGTTTTATATTATCCGACAAAAAATATAATTTTTCGCAAACGCCAAAATTCTGTTCTCGATTGACATTGTTCAAAATCTATTGTATTATTATACTATGAAAAAGCTAATGAATATAAACAGAGATACCACGCATCTTCCGCGGTGTCTCATCAAAACAAAGTATCCCGAGCTTGATGAATTTATCAGGGCAGTACTTGACGGAATCGTTGATTTTTCGGATGTGCAGGATCCTTCAGTTATTATTGAAGATCACACTGACGGAATCTCCCTGGCATCGTCCGATCACACGATGCTTTTCGTGGAGCGTCCGTTTTCACCGGATGTACTGGTCGATACCGTAAAAAAGCTATGTATACACTGCTCGGAAAGAAAATTTTCCGCAGACGCAGAAAACCGCCTTGCCATTCTCGGTGATGATTCGGTAACCCTTACGGACACTGAATTCCGGCTCTATTCGGCAATTCTCGAAAACGGTGGCGAATTTATATCAGCGGATGAATTATCGATGGCCGTCTGGGGACGGCACGACCGCAATCTGTGCACGGTATACATATCGTATCTCAGGCGTAAATTAAACAGCGCATTCGGCGACGGTACCCTTATAACCGCAAGCAAAAAGGGATACCGTCTGCGGGAACCTTCATAAATAAATGCACATAATCGAAAGGACATAAATATGAAAGAAGTTATACTTTGCAAATACGGGGAAATAATCCTCAAGGGAGCCAATAAAGGTTCATTCGAAACTATTCTCATGAAAGAGCTTCGCCGCAGAGCGAAGGCTATCGGAAAATTTTCCGTACGTCTTGCACAGAGTACAGTCTATATTGAGCCCGAAAGTGACGATCCTTTTGAGAGTGATATCGATGCGATGTACGAGCAGGCACGAAAAGTATTCGGCTTTGTAGGTGTTACGAAAGCAGCTGTTGCCGAAAAGAATATGGATGACATCCGCCGTGTCGCCGGAGAATATCTTCCCGAAAAGCTGTATGGTGCAAAAACTTTCCGTTGCGAAGCAAAGAGATCGGACAAAAAGTTCCCTCTCAAATCCCCGGAGATCGCTGCCGAGATTGGCGGTGTTATCCTTTCAAAAATGCCTCATCTCAGAGCTAAGATGAATGGCGCCGATATCACCGTACGAATAGAGATCCGAGATCATGCCGCATACATTCATGCAGGTCAGGATTCCGGTGCCGGCGGTATTCCCTATGGCTGCGGCGGAAAAGGACTTCTGCTTCTCTCCGGCGGAATCGACAGTCCCGTTGCCGGATTCATGATGGCAAAAAGAGGTCTGAAGATCGATGCGCTTTATTTTGAGTCCATTCCTTACACAAGCGAGCGTGCGAGAGAAAAGGTACTTACTCTTGCAAAGAAGCTCACCGAATACACCGGTCACATACGCGTTCACGTGATCTCCCTCACGAAGATCCAGGAGGCTATCCGTGACAACTGTGAGGAGGACTACTTCACCCTTATTCTCAGACGATTCATGATGCAGCTTGCCTCAATGACTGCAGAACACATCGGAGCACCTGTGCTTATCACCGGTGAAAGTCTCGGACAGGTGGCGTCGCAGACCACTGCGGCAATCTGTTCCACCGAGGCGGCAGCAGCCCGCCCCGTATTCCGCCCCTGTATCGGACTTGATAAGGAAGAAATCATCCGTATTTCAAGAATGATCGACACATATGACACCTCTATCGAGCCTTATGAGGACTGTTGTACGGTATTTACTCCCCGTCATCCCAGG
>JAZUBE010000169.1:0-3459 GCA_045638325.1 Eubacteriales bacterium | reverse complement strand
CTCCGACTTGTTGAAGATGTGGTACCCTGACAGTTATACTTGTCAGTCTCACGGTTAACGTACTGCTTCAGTACAACATCCGCAGCTTTTGCCATGGGAGAATCAAGATTCTCGGTGATTGCGATGATCTTTACACCCTTTGCCTTGCAGATGTCAAGAATGGGGAGAAGCTCACCTGTCTTACCTCCGCGTGATGCGAAGACACAAACATCGCCTTCTTGCAGGTACCCTGTAGCGCCGTGAACTGCTTCGGCAGGGGAGATAAATCTTGCGGGCTGCTCAACACAGCACATAAGATGGCAGAAGTGCTGACAGATGATACCGCTGTGACCGCAGCCGGTAGCACCGATACGAGGTGCGTTTATCAGAAGCTTTGCAGCCTCGGAATATGCAGCCTCGTCGAAATGCTCGAGAAGGCCTTCAATGCACTCTTTTTCGATTATGTAGCCGTCTTTCGCCATTTCAAGTGATTCTTTTTTCATTGTTTACCTCATAAAAATCAGATCATAAGATCTATGATTTTACATACAAAACCATTATAGCACAGGCATCGGGAAAAGTAAACCGATATTTTCGAGATTTTCCCGAAAAATCGTAAAAATATTGACATTGACGGGATTTTATGTATAATTGAAGTAACACTAAAATTACGAGGTCACAATTATGAAATATCTTATTGGTCTTGATATAGGAACATCTGCCGTAAAGGGTGTGCTCCTCTCCGAGGAGGGACGTGTTATTGACACCGTAAACGGCCCGTTTACATATACCGAGAAGGGAAGTGCCCGTCTTCTCGATCCCGAGGAGTTTATTACCACCTGCTTTGGCGTTATCCGTGATCTTGCTAAGTCTGCAGACGGTGATGTTGCGGCTGTTTCTGCATGTTGTGCAAGCGGTAATATTATTCTTCTTGATGAGAATATGAAGCCCATCACCCCAATCATCGGCTGGCAGACCACCGTACCCATGTCTGACGTTGAGAAGCTCCACACAAAGGAGGAGATCGATGCAGTATACAATATCGTAGGATGGCCTGCACTTGATTCTTTCCCCTTTGCAACTCTTTCTTCTATGAGAGTGAACCGCCCCGATCTTCTCGATTCCGCAAAGATGGTCACTATGAGCGCAGAGTATCTCGCATACCGTCTTACCGGCAAATGGGGAATCTCTCATTCCATGGGAACTCCCTTCTACATGATGGATCAGGAAAAGGGAGTGTACAATAAGGCACTTCTTGAAAAGCTTGGCATCTGCGAGTGTAAGCTTCCTCCTATTTATGATAAGGGTACTGTTCTTGGTGCACTTACCGCTGAGTCTGTATCCGATCTCGGAACCGGTGCTGAAACAAAGTACGTTCTCGGCAGTTTCGATCATCCCTCCGGTGCACTTGGTGCAGGCGTGCTTAAGGAAGGCGAGATGCTCCTCTCTTGCGGTACATCATGGGTTGAGCTTTTCCCTGTGAAGAGCCGTGAGTTTGCGATCTCCACAGGCGGACTTGTTGACCGTTATATGCTTGACGGAGCACCTTATTGTGTAATGAAGTCTCTTACCTCCGTTACTGAGAAGATCAACTATCTCAGAAACAAGTTCTTCGGCTCCGTGCCTCATAAGGAGTTTGACGGATATGTCGGAGAGGGCGTGCTCGGATGCGGCGGACTCGCATTTGACTTTGATGATCTTGATGCAGTAGATCCCGCAGGCCATACTAAGCCGGAGATTGCCCGTGCGATCATTGAGTCTGCGGCAAGAATGCTCGGTGAGAATCTTGCAGAGCTGAAGAAGTGCGGACTTGAGTGCAACAAGGTCGTTATTATCGGTGGTATCACCAACGCTAAGGTTTGCATCGATGTTATCGAGGAGGTTCTGGGTATTCCTCTTGAATCCGTGAACGGACAGTCAGCAGGTGCGGTTGGTTCTGCACTTCTTGCGGGAATCGGCGTCGGTATCTACGAGAGCGAGAATGCGGCATTTGAGAAGATGTACGCAAATCTGAAAGCTTGAACATATAGATAATAAAATTGAAGCGGAACTTCCATTTGGAAGTTCCGCTTTTATCTTATTCACCAATAACCTCAACAAGCTTCGCAACGACTATGTAACGTCTGTCGGTATTGCCGTTGTAACAGGTGGAGAGCACGAGGAGTCTGTCATCAGGCGCGACCTCGTAGTCCATATTTATGTTTGCGTCATAGTCCCCGATGCTCTTTATACTGTTAAGGAAATAGTTAAAATGTCCGGCGTTTGTATAATCCCAGCCGTAGAGTATGTGGTATGGGGTATAGGGCAATGCGGCAAATACCTCATAATGAAGCTCTTTGTCGGGATGGTGCACTATGATCTTACCGAAATCCGTAAGATTATCTCTGTACATGCTCTGCAGACCGCCGAAGAACTTAAATCCGTCGTATTCGTAGACGTAGTGACCGTATACGAGAGTTATAGGGTCTGTAAATTCGTTATTGTTGTAAAGCTCGGAGAAGATGCATCCGTTTATGCTGTAATTCCCCTCAGCATCACGACGAAGATAATATTCGTTGTCTTCGGGATGCTTTATTATGGGATAATCTATATTAGTGCCGGGAATTTCGATCCATGCATATGCATGAGGGTACTGTGCGATTATCTGTGCAAAATCCTTCTTGCTGACAAATTCAGGCTTCGGCTCCGTTTCCGCTACAGTGGTGGAAACAGTAGTTTCTTCTTTTTTCAGAACGGTTTCGGCAGAAGTTTTTTCCGTTACGGTATCGGGCTTGTGATCGCTTCTGTTTACAAGGATATCTATTCCTATAATCATAAGAGCAACAAGTACGACTGCCGAAAACTCAGCTATAATACTTTTATTTAATTTGAATTTCAAAACAATCGGCCTCGTTTTTTTAAAGTTTATGATAATATTATATCACTGTCTGCCGATTTTTTCAACCACCATATTTTACAAATTTATACTATCTCCTCAAACCCCTTGCCGGATACTCCCGATGCCACACTTATAGCGATAAATGCGGAGGGATCTGTATCAAGTACAAGCCGCCTTAGAAGGAATTCCTGGGATTTTCCCGTTACGCACATGATTATCTGCTTTTCTTTTCCGGTATAGTAGCCTTTGCCTTTTATAAGTGTAACACCTCTGTCCGCTTTTTCGGAGATCTCTTTTGCAATAAGTTCAGAATGATCGGATATGATGAATATTATACGTGCTCTGCGTGAATTGCTTTGTACAAGATCAAGTGCGGCGGAATAACTTACGGTGCATATGGCGGAGTAGAGTATTCCTTTGAAATTGTTCAGAGCTACGGCTGAGAGTATTATCACAGCAGTATCGAAAAATATAATGATACGTCCTGTTGAGAGAGCCGGAAATTTTTTGTGCAGAAGATATGCCGCAAGATCCGTGCCTCCTGTTGTAAGTCCGGAAACAAGAAGCATTCCCGAGCCTATTCCCATTACAGCCCCACCGAT
>JAZUBE010000168.1:0-2201 GCA_045638325.1 Eubacteriales bacterium | reverse complement strand
CCCCTTCCTCAAATCCCGATGTAAACGGAATAAGGCTCAAGGAAAAACTCGATAAAGCAACGGCAACAATTGTTACCACAATAGATAGTCTTGCATCTTTCAAAACGTGTTTACTATACATGATGCACCCCCTTAAGCTATAACTTCGTCAGTATGAATGTAAGTGATCTCATATTCAATGACGAATGCATTGCTAAAGGTCTGGGCATTCAATACAGTAGTCTCGTTTGCGTGGCTCTCATTACTGAGAACCGTGGTCTCATTCGCTCCGGTAAGTTCTCCGGTGAGAACAGTTGTCTCATTTGCTCCGGTAAGTTCACCAGTTAGAACCGTAGTCTCATTTGTACCTTCCCCGGGATGAAGCTGCTGTGTGCTGATCTTCTCAGTACCCATTGCTCCATGCAAGGAATGAGACGGATCCTTGATAAGTCTTCCGGATGGAGAGATCTTGTCAGTAAGTTTTCCTCTTTCCTGATTAACCTGACTTGAACGATAGGTTTTATCACCGGTACTCTCGTTATGATTTCGAATGTTCTCAATGGCTTTTCGAGCATTCGCACCAGTAAGGTCACCGATAACAGTAGGTATCTTCAAAAGGAAGAATACAAGCACAGACACAACAAACATGATACCGGCGAGAATCGCACCGCCTAAGAAAATATATCTATATATTTCGTAAGTCATTTTCGATCCCCTCCTTAACCCATTGTTTTCTCAACCTTTACAGATTGAATCTTCGTCTTGGTGGTTTCAATATTATCCATCAGAGAAGATATGCTTTCCTGTAAGAAGGTGTTTGTGATCTGCGAGCTATTTGATTTAATAGAATCAAGCAACGTTATGATTTCGTCCTGAGAAGAAACCTCGCAGAACTCCTTTGCATTGTTTCTGATCATGTCAACAATCTCATTCCATACACGGAGCTTGAGGTCGTCATCATAATCAGCTGCGTCGGTCTGCAGCGTCTGAACTTGACTCCAAAGAGTCTCATACTCTTTATAGAGGTTTGCGTACTGCTCAGCCTTGGAGAACTTTGCAATGTTCTGGAGGCAGGTAGAGATGTCGCAGTACATCTTTGCTACCGGATGCTGATCCTTTGCATACTGGAACCAAGTAGCTGCTGTTGCATACTTGTCTTTTTCCACGCCTACCTTGTAGTAGAACATATATGCTTCGCCAATCTGATAGCATACTTCCTCGTAACCCTCGGGGTCATTTTCCTTGAGTTCATCAAGAACGTTAACCGTAGTGGAATATCCCCACATATCGGTTTTCTCAAGGCCACCCTTCAGTTTGTTGAGGACGGAGCTCTCTTCACTGGTGAGCTCACCATCGGAGATCAGGAACTCAATAAGTCCCTTGTTATCATCGCTACCGAGGTATGCTTCAGTTCGAGAAGTATCGGTTACGATTGCCTCGTAGTAATCGGACGCCGAAGATGCGTTAGAGAGAATGTAATCGTAATTCTCACTTTTCTTGTTCTCTGCTGCAATATATCCCCAAACGGATGTTGCGGCAAAGGCAATTGTCAGAAATACACAGGTAAGGAACTTAAACAGTTTTCCCTTCTGCTTTTTCCTGTATAGGTCGTCTATTTCCTCGTAATGCTCCAACGCGTACATCAATTCCGCTGCAGATTGATATCTGTCGTTGGGATCACGTTGTGTACACTTTTGAATAATTCTTTCCAAACCACTGGAAAGCGAGGGGTTGATTTCTCGGATAGGTTTAATCTCATACGGTGGTTCGCAGGGATTCATACCAGTTACCAAATGGTAAAGGGTTGCACCCAAACAGTAGATATCAGTTCTGGCATCGGTCTGTCCCATACCGCCAAACTGCTCGGGGGCAGCATAACCAACGGTACCAAGACAGGTCGTATCTGCCAAATTCTTTTCCTTAAACTCTCGGGCGGTACCAAAGTCGATCAGGGTAACGTTGCCGTCAGGCTTAAGCATGATGTTTGCCGGCTTCATATCACGGTAAATGATTGCCGGAGTTCTCGTATGTAAGTAACCTAAAACGTCACACAGCTGCTTTGCCCAAGCAATAACATGATCCTGTGGCTGTGCGCCGTACTCATCAAGTGCTTTATTTAGGGAGTTACCCTGAATATAGTCCATGATGATAATGAACGAATCCTCCGTATCAATAACGTCTACGATACTGGGAAGGTTCGGATGGCTGAGCTTTTTGAGAAT
>JAZUBE010000167.1:0-7251 GCA_045638325.1 Eubacteriales bacterium | reverse complement strand
ACCAGCTTTACAAAGTGATTGTTCTTATCCGTTGCATCCTCCTGGAAGGTGACTGCATCACGGATACGCTTTTCCTTTATAATTGCCTCAGACTCCGCAGGAGTCATTCCGTCAACGTCGATTATCTGAAGAATATTATCCTCGTCAAATCCGATAAGTACAAGACCCGGGAATGACTGAGGCTCATTGAGCTGGATCTCTCCGTTTGCCACAACGATTCCGTAGGGACGGCCGCCGGAGTTGTTACCTGAATTGTAAAGTCCGCCGTTTATTCCCGCAACGGCACCTGCACCGTTTACAAGCTCGTCGAGATTCACACCCTGCTCACGCCAGGGATAGATAGATGCAAGGCTGATGCGAGAGGGATCCTTGACGATTATCATGTTACCATAGAAGGTTCTGCCGCTGACCTCTATAACTTCGATATCCTTCTGGGTGGTGGGGGTATCGTCGTCTGAGATCTCGCCGCCGCCTCCGATGGAGATAAGCGAGCCGTCGACCTCGTCTTCCATCTCGGTCATGGTGTTTGCGTCAACGATAGCCTTGACCTCGTCGGAGTCCACAAAAATATTTGCAAGGAACTTGAGCTTTCCCGTTTCAAGCATTGTTGTGACGAAGGTGTTCTTTGCGGCAGGTGAAATGTCACTGCAGATCATTTTTATCGATGCACCGAGAATGATCGCCACAGAGAGAACAAAGGTCATGACCATGGCAAGTACACGCATGATCACTGTGCCCGGGGTAAGCTTTTTTGTCGTATATCTTACCGGAGGAGGAGATGAGGGCCGTATCGGTCTGGTTTGTTTTGTGTGAACTCTGCGTCTTCTTGAACGCTTGTCGAAAAGTCCGCGCTTTTGCCGGCGCAGATGCATCGGAGCCGGTTTATTGTTGTTATTCATATATCAAAAATCCTTCCTGTTATCCGCCGATTATTTCCTGAATGTCCGCAACATACCAGCCGTCTCTGTAGATGTAGTAAAACCGGCAGTTCATGGTATCCGTTACGTCATCGCCTGAGTTGAGATGCATGATCTTTGTGAGTCTTACGTCAACAGAGAAGCATTCGCTGTTGTACTTGATGTAATTTGTGACAGATTCCTCAGAGAATGGAGGATTGTCAAGGCGGTGTACGCTTGTGAATGTAATGTCAACACCTGTTGCCCATTTGTAGGCGACCTCCTCAAGATAGGAATCGGGGAGAAGGAACTCATCCACCTGACCGTAGCCGTGATTTGCACCGCCGAGATCAGCGGTCATGAAAAGACTCCACTTGCGCGCATTTGAGAGAACATCGTCAACGGAGTATACATCCTCGGGGATATCGGGTGAGGATGCCTGTCCTGCGATTTTCAGAGTATGTCCGTCAAGGGTGAAGTCAACATTGTTTCCGAGATTGTCACGGATGATGAAATCTGTGTTTTCTCCGATGATACCGAGTCTGTATGTGGCGTTTTTTGGCATTTCGGTGTACTGGGAAACATATTTGTAATCGTCGATGTCGGTGCACTCCGCACTGCCGACGGGAACGCTCGTCGTGCCGTCGGGTGAGCATATTACATAATTTGAAGGAATCTGCAGAACATATTCAGTGATGGAGAGCTTTGTGTTCTCGTTATATGAAACTTCATTTCCCACACTGTCCCGTACGATGATCTCGGGACACTCCAGATACTCACGTATCTCATAAACCACTCTGCCGTTTGCACCCGGCTCACCTGTTACGGCTTCACCGTTTTTCATTACTGACATAGAGGCGGGAAGAGTCAGCTTGTAATTGTATTCGGCAGGTACAGCAGAGGTAACTGTCCAGTCGGTCATGGGGAAGATTATGAGCTTTGTGTCACCTGTCTTTCCGGTGAGCTCAATGTCAACAAGTCTGTCGTTTCCGCATTTTACCGTGTAAACAAGAAGCTCACCGCCGCCTGCGTTTTCCGTAAGTTCGCAGGAAAGATCTCCCTTTGCCGCAGCAAGCTTTGCGGAAGTTACAGAGACAAGCTCATCGGATACATTTTTGTCGATGAGATCTCTGAGAGTGCCGTCTGCAGCAGCAGACTGCATCGTTTTGAAGTGAGCCATCACCATGTTTTCAGGCTGAGAATCCTCGTAATCGCCGAGAACTGATCCCACATAAATGAGGCAGGCGATGATTATGGCAAGAAGCACCCCTGCATAAATTAGATAGATTTTCTTAAAAGTTATTTTCCGAGACATATGTGACCGGCCTTTCTCCTGTAAAAATCAAAAATATACTTTATATTATATAGTATACAATATAATAACATTATGTGTCAAGAAATCATGTCATAATCTTTAAAATTCGGGAAATAATAATTTCGAGGCTCTGCTGTATTTATATGAGAAGAGCTTGATATCCCGTTTTGCGGGGAAATACTATGCATCTTCAAAGATGTAAAAGGAGAAGATTATGAAGAAGTTTAAGATAGCAGCCCTGACTGTGGCGCTTGTTCTTTCCATGAGCCTTGTATCATGCGGAGGCGGTAAGAATGATATGACCGATAGCACATCCGGTACTACCGTTACCACAAAGGCTGATGAAAACGGAAAGACCACTTCCGAGGATAAGGATACCGTGACTTCCGGTGCCGAGGGAAACATGACATCCGGTATGAGCACAAAAGATACCACCGGCGGAAGATAACAGATGTGCGAAAGAAAACGGGGCGCAGGGTTGTGCCCCGATTTTTTTCACTAAAAGTCTTGTAAATCAATATATTTCCGTTGACAAACCACCTCTTTTTGGTGTACAATATATTATGTATAGAAATGTGTATGTGAGGGATATAAATGCCAAGAAGTATGACAGCCTTCGGACGTGCAAGGGTGATGACTGCCGCCGAGGATAAAGACGTAACAGTTGAGATAAAATCCGTAAATTCAAGATTTCTTGATCTTACGGTGAAGCTGCCGAGATATCTTACATATCTTGAGGATAAAGTGAGGGGATACCTTGCTGCCGCAGGAGTTGTAAGAGGTAAGGTAGAGGTATACATATCGGTTGAAATACTTGAGGACAGAAATTCCGCGGTGGTGCTTGACAGTGCAGCAGCTGAAAGCTATATTGCGGCACTCCGTGCGCTGAGAGACGGATTCGGTCTTGCAGATGATATTACCACCATGAGCGTTGCTCAGAACAGGGAGCTCTTCAGAACAAGACGCCCCGAGGATAACGGTGAGAAGGACTTTGCCGATATTCTCCCCGCGCTTGAAGAGGCGGTGAAGATGTTCCGCCTCAGACGTGAGGACGAGGGTGCGGCGCTTGCTGCGGATCTTCGTGTTAAGGGTAAGAGGATCGCAGAGCTTGCCGCTCAGGTGAAGGAGCTTTCAGAGGGAGAGATCGCAGGTTACAGAGAAAAACTCTTTAACCGTATAAAGAAGATCCTTGATGAGGCGGCACTTGAGATCGCTGAGGGACGAATCCTTACTGAGGCTGCGGTTTATGCCGACAGAGTATCCATCGACGAGGAGATCGTAAGGCTGGGCAGCCACCTTGCGGCACTTGAGGATATCCTTTCATCGGATGAGCCTGCGGGACGTAAGCTCGACTTCCTCGTTCAGGAGATGAACCGTGAGGTAAATACCATCGGTTCAAAGGCAAACAACACCGAGGTGTCACACCTTGTGGTTGATATGAAGAATGAGCTTGAGAAGATCCGTGAGCAGATACAGAATATAGAGTAAGATGAAATTTATAAATATAGGCTTTAACAATATGGTGTCCGCCGGGAGAATTATTACGGTGGCATCACCTGACAGCGCTCCCATAAAGAGGCTTGTTCAGGATTCGAGAGATTTCGGACGTGTTATAGACTGCTCCTGCGGTCGTAAGACAAGATCTGTCATCATTACCGACAGCGATCATGTGATCCTTTCGGCAATACAGGCGGAAACTCTTGCAGGACGCCTTGAGGGCAGATACGATACTGACTGTGTGGAGGATACGGATGAGTAACGGAATTCTTATGGTGATATCCGGCCCTGCGGGAAGCGGTAAGGGTACGGCTGTGAAGCTTCTTCGTGAAAGACTTCCCGAACTTGCGCTGTCGGTATCCGCTACAACAAGATCGCCAAGGCCCGGTGAGGAGGACGGAGTACACTACTTCTTCATCTCACGTGAGGAATTTGAAAGGCGCATTGCCGCAGGTGAGATACTTGAGTATACGGAGTACTGTGAAAACCTTTACGGAACTCCTGCAGAGGCGGTGAGACGTGTCCTTGAATCAGGTAAGGATATGGTCCTTGAGATCGAGGTGGACGGCGCATCCCAGATAAAGAAAAAATTCCCCGATGCCGTGACAGTGATGCTTATACCGCCGGACGGTGAAACTCTTGAGGCAAGACTCAGGGGCAGAGGTACCGAGACCGACGAGGTAATAGAGTGGCGTATGGCGAGAGCGAGAGAGGAGATAAAACTCTCAAAGGATTACGACTACATAGCGGTCAGCTATGACGGCCGTGCGGATGAATGTGCCGCAGATCTTCAGGCGATACTTAAATCAGAACATTTCAGACAGAGTCGCATGACAAATGTGACCAATGCATTTTTCGAAAACTAATTAAAGGACAGGTGACTACAAATGGATATGATCTACCCCTCCATCGGAGAGCTTACAAATGACAAGGTGAACAGATACGCTCTTGTTATCGCTACAGCGAAGTGTGCGAGAGTTATCACGGATGAGTATGTGCGTCAGCGTGAGAAGGCTGAGAGAATGATCGCAAACAAGGATACTGATAAGAGCCTTGCTTCCATGATCACAAAGGAATTCCGTGACGAGAAAGCGGTACGTACCGCTATCAACCGCATCAAAAGCGGTGAGTATACCATTCTCGGTGACGGTGTGACCGCTGAGTTTTGCGAGGAGTCCTGCGAGGAGATGACGGATGCACCTGAGGCTGAGGCAGAGGTTGAGGCTGAGGCAGTAACAGAGGTACCCTTTGTTTAATAAAGTATAATATTTCTTGGGAGGGGAAGCTTTGTGCCTCCCCTCCGTCGATTTTTTGCCGGAGGAGGTGTTTGTTTTGTGTCCGGAATATGCTTCTGTTTATATACTTGAATCCCCGTATCATGCAGATAAGATGTACGATTACTATATTCCGGCGGAACTTTCCGGGATAAGCGTCGGAAGTATTGTCACAGTTCCTTTCGGACGCTCAAACCGAAAGACTGCGGCAGTCGTGGTCGGACTCGGATACGACACCGATACCGATAAGGACAGGATAAAGCCCGTTGCATCTGTCACACGCCCATCACTTCTGTCAGACGAAATGCTTTCAGTGTGTGCATACATGAAGGAACATACACTTTGCACCTTCGGAGATGCGGTGAGAGCTGTGGTACCTGCGGCAGCTATGTCAAAGATAAATGAGTATTATTCCGCTGTGCCCGGTAAGAGCTCCGACGGAATGAGTGAACGTTGCTTTATGATACACTCGTTTGTGTCGGCAAGAGAAAAGGTGTCTGTCTCTGTTATTCGTCAGGAATTCGGAAGTGATGCTGCCGATGCCGTAAAGGAACTGGTCCACGCCGGGGTGCTCCTCAGAGAGCGTGAGGATTCTACGGGTGACGGGATCAGACGAAGACTCATGTGTTCACTTGCAGTGTCTTCGGATACCGCAATGGCTGTTGCCAACGGTGAGGTCTCGTCAATGAGACTGAGAAGCGCAGTTCAGGCAGAGCTTCTCAGATGCCTTGTTAAAATCACACCCGACGACGGTGACAGATTTGTCAGTGCGGATGAGCTTTTTGAGCTTTGTCCCGATGGGGACAGAGTAAGACTCAGGGCACTTGAGAAGAAGGGACTTGTGAAGCTCCGTGAGGATGAGATCACAAGGAATCCATACGAGGTGCCGATGGGACAGACGTCGGCTTCGGATTCTCCTCTTACTCCCGAGCAGATATCGGCGGTGGATATACTGGGCGGTCTTCTCAGTTCCGGCGAGCCGAGGGGTGCACTCCTTCACGGAGTTACCGGATCGGGTAAGACCAGAGTAATAATCGAAATGATCCGTCGTACCCTTGATGACGGACGTGATGCCATAGTTCTCGTTCCCGAGATCGCACTTACTCCCCAGACGGTGGGGATATTTCTCGCCGCATTTGGTGAGAGAGTTGCCGTCATCCATTCGGGGCTCAGTGCAGGTGAGCGTTTCGATGCGTGGCGTCGTATAAAGGATGGCGGTGCTGATGTGGTCATCGGAACAAGATCGGCTGTGTTTGCCCCCGTTGAGAAGCTGGGCCTTATCGTTATCGATGAGGAACAGGAGCATACTTATAAAAGTGATATAAATCCCAAATACCTTGCTCACGATATTGCAAGAAAAAGATGTGCAGATATGAAAGCTCTGATGCTTCTTGCATCGGCAACTCCGTCTGTGGGAAGCTATCATAAGGCAAAGCAGGGGATATATACCCTTGTTGAAATGAAAGAAAGATACGGCGGGGCGACACTCCCCGACGTGCTCATAAGCGATACGAGAGGAGAGCTTCTTCCGGGATCATCTCCATATGGAGCACTTCTCCGTGAGAAGATATGCGAGACTGCGGCTGATGGTAAGCAGTCCATAATCTTCCTGAACAGACGCGGCTACAGTAGTGTGCTCTCCTGCAGAAGCTGTGGTGAGCCGATAAGATGTCCCCATTGTTCGGTGTCTCTCACTTACCATACATACAGGCATCTTAAGGAAGGCGAGGGTGAGAGTTATCTCAGAAACCGTGCGGAAAGCGGAACTCTTTCCTGCCACTACTGCGGATTCCGTACAAAAGTGCCCGAGGTATGTCCCGAGTGCGGTTCTGCACATATGCTCTTCATGGGTTACGGTACACAGCGTGCAGAAGAGGAGCTTGAGACAATGCTCCCCGGGGTACCCGTGATACGAATGGATACTGATACCACAAGGACGAAATTCTCCCACGATGAGATACTGTCCAGATTCAGACGTGGGGATGCAAAGGTGCTGCTCGGTACACAGATTGTTACAAAAGGACACGATTTCCCGAAGGTGACGCTTGTCGGTGTGCTGAATGCGGATGCATCGCTGTATCTTGACGATTACCGTGCGGCTGAGCGAACTTTTGCAATGCTGACTCAGGTGATCGGCAGAGCCGGACGTGCGGCTGATAAGGGAATGGCGGTCATACAGACGCAAAATCCCGATTCCGATGTGATACGCCTTGCGGCGATGCAGGATTATCCCGCATTCTTTGAGCAGGAGATCCGCATAAGACGGGGA
>JAZUBE010000166.1:0-6664 GCA_045638325.1 Eubacteriales bacterium | reverse complement strand
GGTCTCCGTTGAAAACGGAAACGACGGAAATCTCCGTTTTACATCTGCTGTATAAGTCTGTTTTGTAAAACTGAAAGGCATGATTCAAATAATGAAAAATATTTTTAGTAAAAAGAAAGGGCACGAAAAAAAGGCACAGCTGAAACGCAAATCGGCAAAAAAGGTACGTCGCTCCCAAAAAGCGGATCCGATGATCCCGGTTCTTTGCCGTCCCGGTGCGGAAATGTCCTCTCCCTTTTATCTTGCGGGATGGATACTTCGTTCTCTTGTGCTTTTCTGCGGTATATTCGGACTGACGCTTTTTGTCGGTGACGGTTTCGGAATATACGGTGACGGAAGGCCGGGAAGTGTTCCCGTTCTTGCCCTTGTTTCGCTGACGCTTACTGTCATCTGCTCTGCTGCCGCATGGAACAAACGTACAAGGATAATTGTACCTCTTCTCGGTGTCGGCCTTGGCGCGGGAGTTCTGTTCCTGTTTTCCTCAAATCCCATAGGACTTCTGTGGGACGGTATCAGATGTGTCCTTAACAGCGCCATGCTTCATATGGCTGATGTAGGCTATACCTCATTTGCCAATTACATTATCGGGCCTCAGTCATATGGTGGCTCCGATACTCTTGTGTTGGGTGTGGGATGCTCAGTACTTGCAGCAATCATTGCTGTGATACTTGCAGTCTCACTTCTCAGAAAGGTACATACCTTCTCTGCAGTACTCCTCAGTATCGTTGTTATCCTTCCCGTTTTCATGTACAACCTTACCGAGGGTAATGCAGGTGTATCCCTGGTGCTTATCTTTATTTTCGGTCAGCTCTCTCTTCTTATCTACGAGAGAAAATTCAGTAATTATGAAGCACTGAAACTTGAGAAAAAAGAGAAAAAAGCCGCAAAGAAAAAGGCAAAAAAAGATAAGAAACAACAGAAAAAGGATAAAAAAGCTGCCCTTGACAAAGCAGCATCAAGAGCATATGCGATAGCTCTTGAGATCACGGGTGACAAAAAAGAAGCACGCCGTGCAAAAGCAGCAGTTTATCAGCTTGACATAGATAAGAAAAAAGCTGAGAAAAAAGCGGCTAAAGCGGCTAAAAAAGACGAAAAGAAAAAAGCCCGTGCCGCAAAAAAAGACACACGTAAAACAGTTAAAGCTGAGAAGAAAGCTGCAAAGAAGGCTCTCGCAAAGGAAAAGGCAGAATTCAAAAAGCTTTCTCCCGAAGAAAAAAGCCGTCGCCTTGATCTGAAAAAAGAGGCTAAAAAAGAAAAGAGCGATGCTGCTAAGGAAAAGCGCAGAAAGAGGAACGAGGCTGAGACGGCTACACGTAAAACTCTCTCCGCAAGCGGTTATGCGAGTGGTACAGCAATTCTTGTGGCAGCTCTTGCAGTGTGGCTTCCCTTCTCCGCAATAACAGGAAACTTTATCACCATTGATTTTATTAACGATCCCGTGTCTGTTGCACGTGAATACGTTACCGCATATCTCAGAGGTGACGATATCGATCTTAATAACATGGGGGATATTGCTGAGCTCACTCCCAGAACTCTTACATACGATTCGCCGAAATACAAGCAGATTCAGATGCTTGCTGTTGAGACTGAAAGACCGGACCCCGTATATCTCAGAGGTTGGATCGGTATGAGATTCGATACCGCCGAGGGTAAATGGACCTCCGGTACTACTGATGATGTAGTCGAATACAGAACCGAATTCGGTAAGAGTTTCACTCCCGATATCCTTAAAACATATTTCCTCGGAAATATGTTCCCCACCTCCGTTTCATTCAAAGAGACAAATCCCATTCTGAGATTCGGAGATTACGGATTTGATGTCCGTCAGGTACATCTCAGAAGAATCAACGGAGAGAGCCTGATTGTATACGTTCCTCCTACGATCAACAGTGATTTCGGAATCCTCGGATATGACTCTCTCAAAAAGAACGAAGCGAGATACTCAGCATATTTTGATGCGATCTATTCTTCACGTTTCTTTAAGCAGAACGTCAATTACAGCGCCATATCGTTCATGTCAAAGCTTAATGATCCCGATGTTGCCGACGGTCTTTCCGGAAGTGCGGATTACTATAATCTTTATGTAAAATACATAGGGATATATGAGGACGCACGAAAGCTCCTTGAATCACAGGATCAGCAAACCATGCGTGATTACGATACAGGACGCGGTACCGTACGTATATCCGTAAACGATTACAGCGATATCGACCGTCTTTTCCTTGAGGAATGCGAGAGACTCGGATATCCTAAGCTCACAGGTGATTCTCTGCTTGCCAAATACATTGCTCTCAGCTCTGATGAACAGAAAGAGGAAAAGGAAAAGTCCGATAATTTCCTTGCAACTGAGGAAGCTTACCGTGAATGGGCATATCTGAAGTACAGCAGCTCCGCATACAGTGATGCAGTAACATCAATTGCAGAGGAGCTTCTTGATGCGGCAGGTTACAAACGCAACACCAAGATCCGTGATATTATTCCCGTTTACGAGGATCGCCGCGGAGTCAAAGTAAATCAGCATGATGTTGTAATGACAGTCATAAATTATCTTAAGGATAATTTCACCTACACCCTTGAGCCCACACCATACAATGGTGAGACTGAAATGACGGTGCTTGATTCCTTCCTTACCGAAACAAAGAACGGTTATTGTACTCATTTTGCAACTGCAGCTGCAACTCTGCTTCGTGAATACGGTTATTCGGTAAGATACTGTGAGGGATATCTCGTAAATGATTTTGAGCTGAATTATGCTGAAAATGCCCCTGCAAAGTATAAGGGCTATGCTCTCGACGAAAATGCTCATGCATGGGTAGAGGTATATTATCCTCTTTATGGATGGGTAGCTTATGAGACTGTTCCTGAATTTATGGATCAGATGTATAAACCCATTCAGTCAGTTGAAGGAAACGGCGGTGTGATCGAAGATCCCACTCCCGATATTCCATTAACTCCCGAGGAGCCTGTAGATCCTACTCCCGAAAAGCCTCCCGTAGAGGAGGAGCCCGAAAAGGAAGAACCCGTACTTCCCGATGAAGAGGAGCCTGAGGAGGAGCCCTTCGATCCGATGTTCATTCTCATTATAATCGGTATCGTTGTTGCCTCATATGCCGTTATCTACTTTATCGCAAAAATATTTATAAAACGGGTAGTTAAAAAGGCTGAGAATATTGTTGCCGAAAGGCACAAAAATATCATCACCGCAATGGATACAGAGCTTCTGAATACCGGCACTGTCGATACTCTGCCCATAGCAAGAGAATTCGACGATACCGTACTTCGTCTCTTCGGACTTCTCGGTTATCCTCCCAAAACAGGTGAGCAGTACAGCGATTATGCCGCAAGACTTGAAGTAGATTTCGGCGGACTTACGGACTACTCACTTGAGCAGATATTCTCACTGGTTGCAAAGGTGGAATTCGGCGGTGGACTAACACCTGAGGAAATGTACATCCTTGCAGATTTCACCGATAGGCTCACTGTTTCCACATATGCAGGACTGAACCAGTTTGAGAGGATCAAATACAGATACATCAAAAGGATCATTTGACAATGACAGATAAACCCGAAAATCTTTCTGCGGCAAGCCTCGCCTACATCGGTGATGCAGTATGGGAGCTGATCGTAAGACAACGGCTTGCTACTTCCCCTGCGGGAACAGGACATCCCGGTAACTATGCCCTGCCCTTCGTAACTGCAGCGGCACAATCTGCGGCATTTGCAAGGATCGAGGATAGTCTCAGCGATGAGGAACTCGCAGTGTACAAGCGCGGACGCAACTGTGTTCACGGAAATGTGCCGAAAAGTGCATCTCCCGTTGACTACAGACGTGCCACAGGTCTTGAAGCCCTCATGGGTCATCTGTGGCTTACAGGTCAATTCGACCGTGCTGTAGAACTGTTCAGCACCGCATATCCCGAAGAGTAAACAAATCAATATTATGCGAGAGAGGGAACTTTTTCAAAAAAAGTTCCCTCTCTCGCTCTCTTTCAAAAAGCTTTAAACTTATTTTTATAACAAAGGTATACTTTAATCACAGGAATCCGGATTCAGGTATACCATATTTATTTTTATTTTAAATTTTTATAAAAGGGTTTGTCCCCCTGAAAAAACTATTCCTTTTTCAGTCTGAAGAACAGTCTTGCAAGTGCTTTTCCGTTAAATGGGATCAGGGGATAGAGATAATTACGCTTGCCGTTCACTGTTGAGTTCGTTGCTACGAGCACCAAAGAGATCACGATTCCCAGGATGAACCCCCACACGTCAAACAAGGCTGTCAGCAGAAGCAAAAGCATGCGTATATACTTGAATGCATAACCAAGCTCGTAGCTTGACTGGGTGAAGTTTGCAATCGCCACAAATGCCATATAGAATATAACATCAACGGAAAGAAGTCCCACCTGCACTGCAAAATCTCCGAGAAGAAGTGCTCCAACTACCGACAGTGAATTTGACAACGCACTCGGAGTATTGAGAGACGCAAGCTTAAGTCCGTCAAGTGCAAATTCCGTAAGGAAAAGCTGGAATATTATCGGTATTGCTCCCGGCTCCTGCGGTACTACAAATGACAACCACTGCGGCAGAGAATCCGCATGAAGCAGCAGCAGATACCAAAGTGGTGTGAGAATCATGGTAAACAGGAAAATAAAATGTCTGACTATCCTCAGATACGTACCGGTAAGCGGTGGAAAATAATAATCGTCAGTCTCCTGCAGAAAATCGAAGATCGTCGTAGGAAGTATCATCGCCTCGGGACTGTTGTCGCATATAAGCACCACACTTCCCTCAAGTATCGATGCCGCCGCCGCATCGGGACGTTCGGTAGATCTGATCTTCGGGAATGGGTTATACCAGCGGTTACGGATAAGCATTTCCGCAACACTTCGGTGTCCCATTACAAGAGAGTCTGTCTTTATATTCTTTATCTTCTCCCGAAGATGTGACACGTACTCCATATCAGCCTTATCTGACATATAGCAAAGCGCCATATCGGTTCGGCTGCTCTCACCTGCCGATACATATTCTACTGTAAATGCAGTATCTCTTATACGTCTGCGTATGAGAGCTGTATTGAAGATGAGTGTCTCAACAAATCCGTCACGACTACCCCTCATTACCCGATCATTTTCGGGTTCCTCCGTACCACGTGCCGGATAGGTACGAGAGTCGATAATAATAACATTCTTACCGAATCCATCCGCAAAGAAAACGGTACACCCGGCAAGCACCATCGTCACCATTGTGTCAACGTTATCGGTTACATCCACCTCAACACTGGGTACAGAGGTTGCGGCAAATTTTGCGGCAGCGGTATCGGAGCCGTCACCGAAATCCTTTACGGATGTAAGATGCATCATGAGTTTCTGCATTGACGCTGACTGAATAAATCCATCAATATAGTACATGGCAAGCTTCGTTCCCGAAACCTCCATCTCTCGCTTTATTATATCAAAGCTCTTATCTACACGGAGAAGCTCGTCGAACATTTTCGTATCGGCAGCAAAATCTCCCGTAAGGGTATTTGTTATTTCTTTCATATACTCCCTCCTGTGTATTTTTTGATAGTATGTACGAGTGGAGGGAAATTTATGCAGTAAAAAGTGTGTGCAAATAAAGTCGCACACACCGAAAAATGCACGGCTCCGTTTTGCTACCACACAAAAACTTTTCGCATTACTACTCTAAAATGCAGAAATGAGCCCACATTTTTACCAAAATAAAAATGTGTACTTTAGAGCAGTACTATTCAGTTTTTTGTGTGATAATTTCATTGCATCACAGTTTTTTCGGTTTGTAAATATATTTGTCAATTTTCCCTTTTCTCCACCATAATTTCCCCGTATTCCTTGACAAATACCCTTTACAAATAGTATAATAATATGAATAAAAATATCCTTCAAAGGAGAATGGTTTGAAAATAACATAAGTACAGATCTATATCTGCTTTTTTCAAACCTCATTTGTGCCTTGCCTCGCAAAAGTCGGCTCGTCATTTGCTTCGCAAATCGGCACAAATACAAAGAAAGGAATGGTCATAATTATGAATCCCGAAATCGAGAAAAAAATAGATGATCTTCTCGCGCAAATGACTGTCGCGGAGAAGGTCGGACAGCTTCAGCAGTGGGGCTGTGACGAGAGTATAGAGGACGAAGTCCGTGCAAGACTTGCAAAGGGTCAGCTCGGTGGCTTCCTTTCCCCCTGGTGCCGTTGGTCTGAAGACGGCGAAGAGATGAAAAAGACCCGTGATTACCTCAACTCTCTGCAGAAGGTTGCAGTTGAGGAGTCCCGTCTCGGAATCCCCGCTATTTTCGGACGTGATGTTATTCACGGACACCACACCGCATTCCCCGTAGGTACTGCTCTGGCGGCATCCTTCAACCCCGATATGGTTGAGGAGTCCTATGCTGCAATCGGCCGTGAGGCTGCTAACTGTGGTCTGAAGTGGTGTTTCGCACCCATGATCGACCTCTCACACGATCCCAGATGGGGACGTACCGTTGAGGGTATCGGTGAGGACCCCTATCTCGGTGAACAGATGGCTGCCGCTATGGTCAAGGGTTATCAGGGCCGCGATATTGAGGATCTGAAGAAACCCGGCAAGGTTGCGGCTTGTGCAAAGCACTATATTGCTTACGGTGCAGCCGAGGGCGGCCGTGACTATCAC
>JAZUBE010000165.1:0-6016 GCA_045638325.1 Eubacteriales bacterium | reverse complement strand
ACCACCCTTGAATCCGTAAAAACAGGGGAATGCGTGTCCGACCATTGCCGCAAAAGCTGCTGCAAAGGCACCTGCAAGACCAAGTGTCACCATTCCTACAGCTGCAGCAACTACGCCTTTCAGGAAATCGCCGACAAAAGTAGCTGCAGCCATTCCCTTTCCGTATGTACGAAGCATATTCGTTGCTCCTGCGTTACCGCTTCCCTTTGTGCGGATATCCTCATTATATTTTTTACGTGACAGAATTATACCGAAATTGATACATCCGAGAAAATACGCAACAACAGCGATTCCTATTATCGCAAGAATACAAAAACCATAAAATTTCAGAGCGTCTGAGTATATCGTTTCCGTTCTGCAAAAATAGTCTCCCAGAAATCCAAAAAATCTAATCTTAGAAAAAGACATATATAAACCTTTCCGCACTTACGCATCAATCTTCTGCATTATCGCCCTTCTGACGGACAACGATCTTTATGGGAGTACCTCTGAAACCGAAAGTCGTTCTAAGGCAATTCTCAAGATATCTCTGATATGAGAAATGGAACAGTTCAGCACTGTTACAGAAAGTAACAAAAGTAGGCGGTACAACACCAGTCTGTGTCATATAGTAGATCTTCAGTCTGCGTCCCTTATCAGACGGCGGCTGAACTCTTGCTACCGCATCAGCAAGCACATCGTTGAGCATTCCCGTAGAAATACGGAGGAGAGACTGCTCATGAACATAATTGATATGCTCAAAGAGTTTCTGGAGTCTCTGTCCCGTCTTCGCGGAAATAAAGAGAATGGGCGCATATGTCATATAGCCGAGAGAATTATAGATATCCTTTGTAAATTCATTTACCGTAGAATTATCCTTCTCCACAAGATCCCACTTATTTACAACGATCACGGAAGGCTTTCCTGCCTCATGAGCAATTCCCGCGATCTTTTCATCCTGCTCGGTAATTCCCACAGATGCGTCGATCATGATAACACACACATCTGCTCTCTCCACAGCCATTTTTGCACGAAGTACACTGTATTTCTCAATCTTATCGTCAACTCTGCTCTGACGTCTGATTCCCGCAGTGTCAATAAAGTTATACTTACCGTACTCATTATCGCACATGGTGTCGATAGCATCACGGGTAGTTCCTGCAATATCGGAAACGATAAGTCTGTCATCACCGAGGATCTTATTGATAATAGAGGATTTTCCCGCATTGGGTTTACCGATAACGGCAACCTTTATACGATCATCATCATCATCCTCCTCAACAGGCTCGGGTAGTATCTCACATACTGCATCAAGCACATCACCCGATCCGCTTCCGTGAAGCGCAGAAAGTGCGATGGGATCACACTTGAAGCCAAGCTCATAGAACTCATAGAAAGTGGGATCGACATTACCGATCCTGTCCGACTTATTTATACAAGGAATGACAGGCTTGCCGCTTTTCTTCAGCATTACGGCGATATCAAGATCATCCGCAACAAGTCCCGCACGGATATCACACATAAACAGAATAATATCTGCTGTATCAATAGCGATCTGTGCCTGTGCTCTCATTTTTTTAAGGATGAGATCGTCGGTTTTAGGCTCGATTCCGCCTGTATCGATCACGGCAAATTTTCTGCCTCTCCACTCTGTCTCACCATATATTCTGTCTCTCGTAATTCCGGGAGTATCCTCAACGATAGCGCGTCTCTCTCCCACAAGCTTGTTAAAAAGGGTGGATTTACCCACATTGGGGCGACCTACTATCGCAATAACCTGTTTTGCCATCTATCTGTATCCTTTCTATTAGTCCGTTGTAACTATTATTCCGCAAAGTCCCTTTGCCACGAGGTTTATCATTTCTCCCACCTCGGCATACGGTATCTCAAATCCTGCATATCCGCCGGCGGCAAAAATGAGCTCTGCAATAACACCAAAGCTGTCATTTGTAAAATACATATCGGGGAACACTCCGTAATCACTGCGCCAGCTTTGTGTGATATACTCATAAGTGATCTCACCATCGGAAATAGCATCCATCAGTCCATCAATACCGTAGGACTGCTTGAATTTCCCCTCAGAAAGCCCCGATTTTATAAGCTCCACATCTCCCACAAGCTCCTCTGAGAGATATATTTTACCGGTTCCGGTCTCTGCATTCACCGCATATGCAAAATGCATATCGTGTGCGGCAGTGGGGTTTATTATCTGTCCCGTGACAACTGCAGACACAAAATACTCTGTCTCAAGCTTTATATCGCATGAGAGTATCTCGTACACAGCATTGTCCTCAGGAATCATACCCTGCATATTGAATTTTGTCATTGCATAATCACGCATGGCAAGATCGAAAGCTTCGTGCTTTCCGTCACCGTATTTCGGGTACAGAAGCGTTACAGAGCAATTGCCGTGCATGAAATTCTCAGAATGAACGGAAAGCGCAACCGGTTCCGCATCCATATTATTGCCTGTAATGATATCACTGCCCTCTGAAGAATCTGCGACAGTATTTACCTCAGCAGTATTCATCTCTGTGCCTGTCACTGTATCTTCGGGTTTCTCTTTCTCATTCTTTGTACACCCGATAGCTCCGGCTGTTACAAAAAGAGCAAGTGTTACGGAAAGTATTTTTTTCATAATCAGAACTCCTTTCCTTATATGCCGAGAAGCGAATAAAGGAAATCCGCCCCGTCATTATCTGCAAACACCACCGGAACTCCAAGCTTCTCCGACAGCTCATCGGGAGTCATTCCGCAAAGGAACAAGTCCCCCTCACTTCTGAGCATAGACGATGAAAGCACAAGTCTCTCTCCGAGCCCCTCTCCTTCAAGAGATGATGCAAGATCTCTGCCTGTAAGAAGTCCCGTAACGGTTATCTCACCGCCAAAGAAATCATTCTTTATTTTATACACATGACACTTCAGATTATAGCACACACGGCATATTTTTTCAACTTCAGCACATATGAAATCATATGCTGCCTCACCTGTTGCTATTGATACTTCTGCAGCTGTCCCGTATTCATCATCGTACAGGTTCCCAAGTGCCATATCAACTTCAGAATCAAATGACGAAAGCATTCCGACACCGTTCTCTATCTGAGAATAGTCTCCCCAGAATTCGGGAGGCGGTATTGGTATACCTGATTTCACATAAAATTCATCCGCCGGATAGAATATCCTCTCACCATAACGGCTGAGGCATCCATCAGAATATTCCGTGATCTGTCGTATAATATCCGCACACTCCTCGGGAGTATAAGGCTCAAGGGGATAAAGTCCGTCACGGAAACGTGTCATCCCCGCAGGAACAACAGAAACGCTGTCCATTGCGGGATAGAGCTTTTCAAGATCAACAAGAGATCTTGTAAGATTCTCTCCGTCGTTTACACCCTTACAAAGAACGATCTGTCCCCGAAGCTTTATTCCCGCATCTGCAAGAATACGGAGATATTCAAGCACTTCTCCCGCTCTCTTGTTTTTCATCATCTTCACACGAAGCTCGGGATCGGTAGTATGAACAGACACATTCACCGGGGATATGTGCATCTCAATTATTCTGTCGATATCACGTCTTTCAAGATTGGTAAGAGTGATATAATTTCCGTGAAGGAAGGAAAGTCTTGAATCATCATCCTTGAAATAAAGAGGCTCTCTCATCCCCTTTGGAAGCTGATCTATAAAGCAAAAAATGCACTTATTCTCACATCTGTGCTTTTTATCCATAAGCGGAGTTTCAAACTCAAGCCCGATATCATCGTACATGGATTTTATGATCCTTACGGCGTAATCTTCACTGTCTCTCCGGAGAACAATATCAAGTGCCTCCTCGGCAAGATAGAAACGGTAATCTATAACATCTGCTATCTCATGACCATTTATACTCACAAGAGTATCTCCGGTAATAATACCACGTTTTGCAGCTCTTGAATTCGGGAGCACTCCCGTTATTTTCACCACCGTTTTACCCTCCTGCAGTCTATGTGCCGACTCAGCATAAATATTCATTATAATTATACCACACAATTTTCTTATTGGCAATAGAAAACGCCACGCTTCACAAAATTAGTTTTTCTGTCATATACTGAGAATAACCAGTTATGACGGAGGCGACAATGTTTGGATTTATCACGGCGATACTGACAAGTGTATCTTTTATAATACTGAGTGCCGGTACGGCACAGTCTTTCCCTCCCCCGCTTTCCGCAAAGGAGGAACGGGACTATTTCAGAAAAATGAAGGAAGACGGAAATATGTATGCCCGCGAAAAGCTCATAGAACACAATCTCCGGCTTGTATCACATATCGTACGGAAATACTATGGCAGTCACGGTTCATCCGAAGAACTTCTCTCCATCGGTTCCATCGGACTTATAAAGGCAATCGATACATTTGAATGCGCAAACGGTGCAAGACTTGCCACATATGCCGCAAAATGTATACAAAACGAAATTCTGATGCACTTCAGATCTCAGAAAAAGCAAAGCCTCGAAGTATCGATCGATGAGGCTATAGATATTGACCGCGAAGGAAATCCGCTGACCTACATTGACATAATAAAATGCGATGATACCATCGCAGATGACCTCGACAGAAAATTACGCGCAAAAAAAGCCATTGACTACATACGTTCCGTTCTTTCTGACAGAGACAGACAAATTATAATACTCAGGTATGGTCTCGATGGTTCAGACCCGATGACGCAAAGAGAAACAGCAGAGGTTCTCGGTATCTCACGCTCCTATGTCAGCAGGATAGAAAAAAACGTTCTTTCGGATCTTAAAGACTATTTACAATAAATATGGACATATAATATAATCTGTGGTAAAATAACATAAAAACAAAGGAACGGGCGAAATAATGAAATACGATACTGTTATATGGGATTTCAACGGCACACTCATCGATGACATGAAACTCGGAATAGATTCTGCTAATATTATGCTCCGTGCAAGAGGACTTCCCGAGATATCGGGAACTGATGAATACAGAGAGCGTTTTTTCTTTCCTGTGGAAAAATATTATGAATCACTCGGATTTGATTTTGAGAAAGAACCGTACAACGACCTGGCACGTGAGTGGTTCGCCATGTACCTCTCAGGCGAGAAATCACTTCAGCCAATGCCCGAAGCGGAAACGGCACTTGGAATGATACGTGATGCGGGGCTGAGGCAGATAGTTCTGTCCGCCTCGGAATCCTCACTTCTTGTATCACAGATAGAACGCTTCGGTTTTTCGGATTATTTTGATGACATTATCGGAAAAGACAATTTCCTTGCCGATGGAAAAGCTGCCGCTGCAAAGAAGCGTCTTGGTGACAAAAATCAAAATTGTGCCATGATCGGTGATACAAACCACGACTTTGCTACTGCTGTTGCCATCGGTGCCGATCCGTATCTTTTCAGCGGAGGTCACGAATCTGCCGCAAGACTGTCTGCAACAGGTGCACCTGTATGCAAAAGCCTCACCGAAATCTGCAGAATGATCCTTTTACAAAAATAAACAAAATTTTACTATATCAAGCAAGAATAATAAGTCCTGATATGAGGCAGAATATTAGTGTTCTATGAACACAAATGAGTATGAAAGGAGCATCAGGAATGCTGCTTGACAAAATTGCGCTTCTGCTCGTTATTATCGGTGCTCTCAACTGGGGACTTGTAGGACTTTTCAGCTTTGATCTCGTTGCATGGATATGTGGCGGATCCGGTGCCATCGTTGCACGGGTAATATACACCGTCATAGCTCTTGCCGGGCTGTGGTGTGTATCTCTCCTGTTCCGTTCCGGAGAAGAAGCCAAAGAATACCAATAAATTTTAATGGGTTGCCGCTATGAGGCAACCCATTAGAGTTTTATTTTGAAAAAAATTCCGTTACGAAATCAGGAACGTCACCTTTTCGGAAATTGCACCACATATATCCTTCGATATAATAAGTATCTCCCTCATTCTTCTCATCGTACATTCCTTCATCGTAGTTCATATTTATAAACACACTATATCTGTGATCCCTGTTACACAACGGAGAATTTGTGTAC
>JAZUBE010000164.1:0-2495 GCA_045638325.1 Eubacteriales bacterium | reverse complement strand
CTTCTCCAGATCCGTGACGGATTTGACGATTTCGATTATCTCCGTATCGCTGAAGAGCTCGTTGGTCGTGATGCTGTAATGAACGTAGTAAAGAAGGTATCTACCGGTATGCTTCAGTTTACTGAGGATTACAGAGTTCTTGAGGCAGCACGTGACGAGATCGTGCAGCTCATTCTTGACAATCAGGGTAAGTAATATAATATTAGTGTGCGAGAGGGAAGCTTTTTGAAAGCTTCCCTCACGATTTCTCCCTTCAAAAACTTTCAGATATATGTTGAAATGGTGTATTATGTTTGCTATAATAAGACAAGAGGGTACTATACTCGAATCGTAAAAAGGATGAAAAATCATGAAAAAACTTCTTACACTTGCGCTGACAGCGGCAATGCTTCTGCAGGGTGCAGTATCTGTTTTCGCAGATGATGCGTCAGGTCTTGCTCTTGCTGAGAAGTCGCATCTGAAAGTTGAAAACGGAATCGTCGACATGATCGACGGAACACTCACAGTAGGTGAGCTTAAAGCAGAGTTTGCAGGTGCGGTTGACGTAGCAGGCAAGGCTGATGATGCACTTGTTTTTGCTGATGACGTTGTTTCTGCAGGTGGTGAATCTGCAAAGGCTATCATCTGGGGTGACGCATCAAAAGACGGTAAGATCACTCTTACCGATGCTACAAGAATGCTTCAGTCTATCGCAAAGTGGACTGTTGACATTTCCGCTACCGCAGCAGATGTTGACCGTAATGATAAGGTAAACCTCACAGACGTTTCCAAGCTGATGCAGAAGCTGGCGAAGTGGTCTGACATTTCTCTCGGCAACGTGAGAATGGTGTTTGAGAACAAAAAACTTACTGCTGAGTATGAGGATAAGGCCCTTGATCTCTCCTTTACTTCTATTATGAACAAGGTCGGTGCTGTGCAGGAGTACGATCATAGTGAGAAATCTTACAAGCTCAAGCTTGCACGAAACGAATATGATTCCTGTACCGTTCTTTTGAAATCCGAGACTGACCGTCAGGGGATGACTGCGGAGCTTTCTCCTTTTGTGTCTGAGTTTGGAGATGCTGTGCTTGAGGGTAAGATTGAATGGACTATCTATGAGGATCACGCGTATTTTACCGTGATCGATCCCGAGCATTTTACATTTGTCAAGGCAAACGAAAAGGCTTACGACGATAGTTTCCCCGAGGTAGTCATCGGCATGGCTGACACTTTTGAGCTGAAAGCCGGAAGAAATCAGCAGTTTGTTATCACCGTACATTCAACAAAGGATACTCCTGCGGGAATGTACAAGTCCACTCTTACCTTCAGAGATTCCGAGGGCAGGGCGGTAAAGACTACCAACGTATATGCATACGTTTGGGATTTCACACTGCCCGATACTCCCTACAGTGCATCTCTGTTCTCCGGACACCATAATCCCGAGAACTATGAGTATATGCTGGAGTTTAACCTTTCCGACTACGTTCTTCCTTATGAGATCACCGATGAGAGAGCTGATGCGTACATGAGTGATCCCCGTGTTACCGCATTCGTTATCGCAGGCGGTGCTGCAGGTCCCAACTGGGAATACGGCGTTGATATGTATGCCGGAATCATGAACAAAACTCCCGGACAGACTATTGCCAACTACAACAAAGTTATGTCAAATCCCGAATGGGCAAAGAAGGGACTGTTCTACTACACCGATGAGCCATTCGGTGACGGTATCTACAAGGTAAAGACATCTTATGAGTATGTGACTGATCTTCTCGGAACTACCAATATCCGTAACATCACTCCTCTTGCAGGAAATGGTGAGTTCAAAAGTGATGATGGTAAATTTGTAGACTATGTTGCATATATCGATCCCTATATAAATGTGTGGTGTCCTCAGTCTCCTGCGTTCCACCTTCTGTCCGAGGGCGGACTCTGGACTTCGAGATATTTCCAGAAGGTCTACGGTGACTTTGCTACAAGAGCACAGGAATTCAAAGCAAAGGGTGAGGAGATATGGTGGTACGTGTGCTGTGCGCCCGAGGCCCCCTACGCTAACTACTTTACTCTGTATCAGGGTGTAGTCAACAGACTTCTCTCATGGCAGCAGTATTTCAATGATGTTGACGGTGTTCTTTACTACCGCACATTAGGAGGTAAGATTTCCAAGTATCAGTTTGACATCGAAGGCGGTGACGGAATCCTGCAGTATGAGGCAAGACTGTGGGGACGTACAGGCTATGCTGCATCATGGAGACTTCTTCAGGTTCGAGATGGATTCGACGATTTCGATTATCTCAGCATGGCTGAGGAGCTTGTCGGCCGTGAGGAAGTCATGAAGATCGTGACAAAGGTATCCTCCGGTATGTTGAAGTACACCGAGGATTACAGAGTTCTTGAGGCTGCACGTGACGAGGTCGCACAGCTCATTCTCGACAATCAGGGTAAGTGAGATAATATTTAATGTGCGAGAGGGAAACTTTTTTCAAAAAGTTTCCCTCTCGCGCTCTCCTTTCAAAAAC
>JAZUBE010000163.1:0-2280 GCA_045638325.1 Eubacteriales bacterium | reverse complement strand
TCCGTGATGGGTTAAGGAGGCTTTGCTTCGCAAAGCAATTTTAATGAAAGCAGGCGAAAGCACCTCTGTGCTGAGCCGTCATGGTCGTGAGATTAGCTTTGTTTCCAAGACCGGCATAGCCGATATATAAAACCGGTATTTAGGTTGTTGTGCCGAATCACAACAACCGTCATGGTCGCGGGATTAGCTTTGTTTCCAAGACCGGCATAGCCGATATATAAAACCGGTATTTAGGTTGTTGTGCCGAATCACAACAACCGTCACGGTCGTGGGACTGTTTTGTTCCCAAAACCAACGCAGCCGATATATGAAACCGGGCTCAGCCCGGCCCGGCGGTGTGCGTGATAAAATGAGTAATTAAACCCACAATAGATTTATGGAGTCCGGACTTCGGTGGCAGGTACGCAGGCCTCCTTGTCAATCTCTCTTTTGACAGTTTGACGAGACGTTGGTTGACGCAAACCCATCGAGAGGACACCAACCTTGCTGAGGCAGGGTTTCTAAATTCTTGTTTTACACGGCACGGCGGGGAATTATATAAAAGTAAGAGGTAATAGTGAAGAGGGAAGAAGTGCCCTCGGTTGCCTTTGAATTAAGTGTGCCTATCCCGAAGGATAGGCACGATTTTTTTATTTCTATCGTTATAAATCATCTTTACAATCCCCTCTTATTGTGGTATACTGTAAGGAGAAAACCAAAGGGAGAATACATAAATGCTTGATTTGAACGAACTTAAATATAATGCCGACGGACTTATCCCCGCAGTAGTGTGCGATGAGTATTCCGGAGAGGTGCTCATGGTGGCGTACATGAACCGCGAGAGCCTGGAGATCAGCCTCAGAGAGGGACGTACCTGCTTCTGGTCACGCTCAAGAAAAGAGCTGTGGCGCAAGGGTGAGACTTCCGGAAATGTTCAGCATATTGTGAGAATTACCACTGACTGCGATAACGATACTCTTCTCATCCACGTTCATGCGGATGGCCCCGCATGCCATACGGGAAATCCCACCTGCTTCTTCAAGGAAGTTACCGATGCGGGTGAGAGATTCACTATGGACGGTCTTATGGAGCTTATTGAGGGAAGAAAGACCGATCGTAAGGAAGGTTCTTATACCACATATCTTTTCGATAAGGGTATCGACAAGATCCTGAAGAAAGTCGGAGAGGAATCCACTGAAGTTATCGTTGCCGCAAAGGGCGGAGACAGATCCGAAACTGTTTATGAGATCGCAGATCTCGCATACCACGTAATGGTTCTCATGTGCGAAATGGGTATCAGTGTTGACGAGATCCGTGCCGAGCTTGCAAGCCGCCACGTTGTGGATCACAAGGTGAAGCAGGAAACAAGTAAGGCTGCCGCAGACAGTAAGTAAACTTTCTGTGCGCTGTATTTGTTCAAAAAGAAAAACCGTCCGCATATTTCAAGCGGACGGTTTTTATGTCAGTCAACAAAAAGTAATGTGTAGAGCTGATCCATAGCTTTTCTTGTTGCTGTGGGATCATTCAGCTCCTTATCGGCAAGCTCATCTGCAAGTCTGTCACTGATGATACCGAACATCTTCTCAACGTATGCCTTGCCTTCCTCAGTAACGGAAACACGCACACTTCTGCGGTTATCCGCAGGTCTTGAACGCTCGATAAGCTGGTGCTTTTCAAGAAGAGTCAGGAGCTTGGAGAGCTGAGGGGTCTGCATGTTCATAAGAGCAGATATTTCATTTACCGTGTAGGGCTTTTTTGAAAAATAAATCTTGGTGAGTGCTCCGAATGCATGGGAACCAATAGAGATATCGCCGTTTTCGCGGGTTTCGTCTCTGTATGTGTAATACACACGGAAAACAAATTCCGTCAGCTTTTTAGATACGGAAGCGGCATCTTTTTCTCTCATTTTTTATTATCCTCCTTTTCACGTGGGGGAACATTATTTTCAGTTTTATCTGTGCGTCCGAGAATATAATCTGTGCTCACATCATAGAAATTCGCAAGCTTTATCAGAACATCCGTGGGAATATCACGTTTGCCCGACTCGTACCTCGAATAACATACCTGGGAGCAGTTCAGGATTTTTGCAACATCCTTTTGCAGAAGATCTCTGTCTTCGCGCAGATCTCTTATTCGTCTGTATAACATAAGGCCAGATATCCTTTGTTGTACTTTTATACGTATATTATACAAAACGTATAATATCATTTTTTGTCACATACCAAATTGGTATAAAAATTCTTGAAAAAGCGGTTTTTATTTGTATTTTGACAATGGTTTTTGTGTTTTCCAACAAAACAC
>JAZUBE010000162.1:0-3578 GCA_045638325.1 Eubacteriales bacterium | reverse complement strand
GGTGCACTTGACCTTACAGGTAAATATGCGGATAAGCCTGCCGGAATCGCAAGAGATTCCATGATCGATGAAAACAAGAATGATTTTGAGAAGGGAAAGGAGGCGTGAGCATGGGATTTCATATTATTAAGCGTGATAATTGTCCGTTGTGGAAAACCTGTATTTTCTATTTTATAGCTGTGCTTTCGGCTCTCGGACTCGGAGGATGCCTTCTTCTTTTCATTGATGTAAACCCTTTTGAGTACTATTTCCAGATGTTTACTATGGGAGTTATTGACAATCCCATCGCATACACCACAGTTACCAACTATCTTAAGGAATTCCTTCCTCTTGTTCTTACGGCTATTGCTCTTTCATTTGCTTTTAAAATGCGTTTCTGGAATATCGGTGGAGAAGGACAGTTTATTATGGGCTCAGTCGCTGCAACGGCTGTTGCGCTTAAACTCGGTCCCGTTATGCCGATGTGGCTTACGCTTCTCGTTATGTGTGTTGCTGCAATGGTGGCTGCAGGAATATTCGGATTTATCCCCGGATTCCTTAAGGTTAAATTCGGTACTAATGAGACTCTCATGACTCTCATGATGAACTATATCGCTCTCTATTTCCTCATTTTCATCGGAGAAACAAAAGCAGATTGGAATTTCTTCCTCCAGGAAGAATCTCTGCGTCCCGTTTTTGAGAGCTTTCCTGGTACAGCGAGATTTCCTTCGATCCCTCTTGGAGGAAATTATGAACTGAATATCTGCCTCATTATTGTTGCAGTAATAGGGTTTCTTGCATATTTTTATCTGAAGCATACAAAGCACGGATACGAGATCAGTGTCGTGGGAGATAGCCTCGGCACTGCGAAATATGCCGGAATGAAGGTTAACCGTATCATCCTTCGTACAATTGTTACTTCCGCTGCGCTTATCGGACTTGCCGGTGCATTTAAGGTGGGTACAGCCGGAACCCTTTCAACTGCTATTACAGATGATGTGGGCTGGACCGGTATTATCGTTGCGTGGCTTGCTAAACTTAATACAGGAATGATATTTGTTGTATCTGCTCTCATCTGTGTTCTTCAGCGTGGATGTGTGATTGCAGCTGCTACATTCTCACAGGTGGATTCAAGCTTTGCAAATATGCTTCAGGGAGTTATTCTTTTCCTTGTGCTTGTTGCTGATTTCTTTATCCGCTTCCGTATTGTTCGTACAAAGAAAGGAGAATAAAAATGGATAAGCTTAGTATCATAATCTCCTTTATACATAACATAATAATGATAAATATACCGCTGCTTTACGGTACAGTCGGAGAGATCGTTGTTGAGAAATCCGGAAGCCTCAATCTCGGTGTTGAGGGAACGATGGCCGTGGGTGCTATTTTCGGATATATCTGCGGATGCTTTGCAAACAGTCTTGGAGTGGGTATACTTGTGTCATTCCTTGCAGGAGCTCTCTGCGGGCTTTTGTTTGCGGCTCTTACTGTATCCCTTCAGGCAAACCAGAATATCACCGGCCTGACGCTTACTACTTTCGGTCTCGGTGTGTATTTCTTTGTGGGTAACGGTCTTAAATCTACCGGTTGGCCTGCAATGGGTAATTACGAAAACATCGTAAACGGTTTTAATGAAAAGCCTGTTCCGCTGCTTTCCGATATCCCCGTTTTGGGTAAAAGCTTTTTCTCTCATAACATTCTCGTGTATCTCGGTATAATTATTGCTGTTATAGTGTGGCTGTATCTTAAATATACACCTACAGGACTGAGACTTCGTGCAGTAGGTGAAAATCCCGGTGCTGCAGATTCAGTTGGTATAAATGTCAAGCTTATGAAATATATCCACATCTGTATCGGCAGCGGAATTATGGGTATTGGCGGATACTATATGGGCCTTTATCTTAACGGATCATTCAACAGCAGCTGTTGGATCAACGGATACGGATGGATCGCCGTAGCTCTTGTTATCTTTTCCAACTGGAGTCCCGTTCTTGCGATAATCGGAACTTTTGTGTTCGGATTCTTTAATACACTGCGTGTATCGGGCAGCAGCCTTGCAGACGCATTTCCCGGTGTGCTCGGATGGCTTGATTATATACCCACACAGGTTTATCAGGCTCTTCCTTTTATTATTACCGCTATAGTGCTTATTGTGACCTCTGTACGTAATAAGAGGGGAAGTAGTGGTCTTCCTGCAGCTCTCGGACAGAATTATTTCCGTGAGGACAGATAGGAATTGTTTATACTGCAAAAAAAACAAAGTTTTTTTACTGTAAAATTTTTTTGATAAGTTTTTTGCGCTATGTGCGATTTATATTGACAAAAAAGCTTGATTTGTGGTATTATATATGCGTGAAAAGTTTTATATTTTCACTGTGTAGAAATATTATTGCACATTATCAAATAAAATTTCTAATTAAATAAAGGGGTAGAAAAATGAAAACACTTTATACCGGAAAAACCAAGGACGTTCTCCTTGATGAAGAAACCAATGTCGTAAGCCTGCTTTTTAAAGATAGCGCAACAGGCGAGAACGGCGTATTCGATCCCGGCTCTAACTCTGTCGGCGGAAGCGTTGAGGGTAAGGGTAAGATTGGTCTTGCAATTTCCAAGTATTTCTTTGAGCTGATGGAGAAGAACGGTATTCCTACCCATTATATTGATGCAGATGTTGATGCGGGACTTATGAAGGTGCGTAACCTTACTGTTCCTAAGCTTGAGTTTGTACTTCGTTACTTCACTGCAGGTAGCATGTGCCGCCGCTTCACTCTTGAGGAGGGCATAGTATTTGATCCTCCGTATTCTGAGGTTACTCTTAAGGACGATATCCAGGGCGATCCCCTTATCAGCGAGCGTCTTTGCATTATGAAGGGCCTTCTCAAAGAGGGACAGTATGATGAGGCTCTCGGAATCCTCGTTCGTGTAGGTGAGGTTCTTAAGAATGAGCTTGCTCCTCTTGGTCTTACTCTTATCGACTTCAAGATCGAGGTTGGTTACGACGAGACAGGTAAGATGTTCGTTGCTGATGAGATCACTCCTGACATCTGGCGTGTTCGTGATGAGAATGGTAACATTCCCAATCAGATTGATTGCTCCAAGATGCTTATCGGAAAGCTCGGACTCTAATATAAACTGTATGGCGGCAGGGGTATCTCTGCCGCTTGTTTTTTCGGATAAATCATGGATAACATAATTGAAATCAAAAACTTATATAAATCTTTTGGCGATATCAAAGCTGTGGAAAACCTTAGCTTTTGTGTAAAAAGGGGAGAGCTTTTTGCTTTTCTAGGTGTGAACGGTGCCGGTAAATCAACTACAATAAACATAATGTGTGCACAGTTATCATGTGACAGCGGCAGCGTGGTGATCGATGGGTATGATCTTGATGCGAATCTTGATCGTGTTAAGTGTGAGATAGGTGTCGTTTTTCAGAATTCCGTTCTCGATTCTGCTCTCAGTGTCTATGATAATCTCGAGAGTCGCGCGGCCTTGTACGGAATAACAGGTAAAGTATTCAGGAACATACTCTCTGAGCTTGAGAGCCTTCTCGATTTCAGTGATCTTTTGAGACGCCCTGTAGGAAAGCTCTCCGGTGGTCAGCG
>JAZUBE010000161.1:0-2600 GCA_045638325.1 Eubacteriales bacterium | reverse complement strand
TGCGAGAAAATTCTCACAAGCTTTCCGGAATAATAAACGGTATAGACACAGAAAAATATTGTCCCGAAAAGGATCCGTATATTGCTGCAAACTACTCATCAAAAGATCTTTCCGGCAAGAAAGAGTGCAGAAGTGAGCTTTGCAACATATGTGGCTTTGATGATGATAATATTCCCATTGTGGCAATGGTATCTCGTCTTGCGGCACACAAGGGATTTGACCTTATTGAACGCGTAATACGCGAGATGCTTGACGCAGGTGATGCAAAATTTGTGCTTCTCGGCACAGGAGAGAAACGGTATGAGGACTATTTCTCATATCTCAGCCACATTTATGGTGGTGTATTCAAATCTTTCATAACATTCGACTCTGTTCTTGCATCAAAAATATATGCAGGAGCAGATATGTTTCTGATGCCATCGGAAAGTGAGCCTTGCGGGCTTGCTCAGATGATAGCATCAAGGTACGGCACCGTCCCCATAGTCCGTGAAACAGGAGGACTTTCGGATACAATAAAACCCCTCCGTGATGACACCGGAGAGGGTAACGGATTCACTTTCACGAACTACAATGCACATGACATGATGTATACTGTACGCAGAGCTGTATCAGTATACAAAAACAAACGCAAATGGAATTCACTTTTACGGCGCATAATGAAAATTGATTTTTCATGGGACAGTTCTGCCGAAAAATATATAGAACTATATGAATCGCTCAAAAAATAACTGAGAAAGGTAATACCAATAATGATACCGGTAACAGAGAATGATATAAAGAAAGCAATAAATTCAAAGCTTACAAGATACTATGGTGTCGATCCTCTTGAAGCTGAACCCAATCAGATGTACCATGCTGTAATACTGACAGTCAAGGATATTCTCTCGGAAAAGCGCACCTCATTCAAAGAACAGATCAAAAAAAAACGTGAGAAGCGAATTTGCTATCTTTGCATGGAATTTCTGACAGGGCCTCTCCTTCATCAGAATCTCTCAAACCTCGGACTTTACGATATTTACCAAAAAGTTCTCGGAGATTTCGGATTTGATCTGTCACAGATATGTTGTCACGAGCCCGATCCCGGTCTTGGTAACGGTGGACTTGGAAGACTTGCCGCTTGCTTTATGGATTCTCTCGCTACTCTCGGATATCACGCCACAGGTTTTTCCATCTGTTATGAATACGGTCTTTTCAGACAGCGTATTCTTGACGGTGACCAGATCGAACTTCCTGATATGTGGATGGATGAGGCCGGAGACTGGCTCACCATAAGGGCAGACAGAATATTCAAGGTGCGTTTCGGCGGTAACATCCGTGAAGTATGGGAAAACGGAGAGCTTCACGTTATCCATGAGCACTATGATGAAGTTCAGGCACTTCCCTGCGACATGCTTATATCGGGTTATGACTCAGACGGCGTCAGTGTTCTGCGACTCTGGCGTGCACGTGATCCCATAAATTTTGACATGAATCTCTTCTCCCAAGGTAAATACGTCCGTGCTGTTGAAGAATCCACGGCAAATGAAATGATATCGAAGGTTCTATACCCCTCCGATAATCACGATGAGGGAAAGCTCCTTCGTCTCATGCAACAATATTTCCTGGTTTCGGCTACCTGTCAGAATATAATCAGAGACCATATCGACATGTACGGTACTCTTGATACCTTTGCCGAAAAAACCGCAATCCATCTGAACGACACTCACCCTGCACTTGTTATCCCTGAACTTATGCGAATATTCATGGATGATTTCAGGCTAAGCTGGGAGATGGCATGGAATATCGTAACAAATGCCGTGACTTACACCAATCACACTGTTATGCCTGAGGCTCTTGAGTCATGGAGATGTGAACTTGTACGTCTCAAACTTCCGCGCATCTATATGATCTGCGAAGAAATAAACCGCAGACTTTGCGAAGATCTGTGGCAATCTTACCCGGGAGATTTCGAACGCATCTCACGTATGTCTGTCAGTGCATCCGCACATCTCAGAATGGCAAACCTCAGCGTTGCCGCGGCAAAAAGAATAAATGGGGTATCCGTTCTTCATTCAAGAATTCTCAGGCGGGATCTGTTCCGGGATTATTACAAATGGCAACCTCAGAAATTCGACAGCGTAACAAACGGTATCGCCCACCGAAGATGGCTATGTACCGCTAATCCGAAACTTGCATCACTTATTGAAGACTGTATAGGAGACGCTTACAGGAAAGATCCCGAAAAGCTCTCCGATTTCGCACACTTTGCCGATGACAGTAATGTCATACAAAATCTCTCAGCAATACGTCATGAAAATAAAGAGCGAATGTGCAGCGAGATATTCCGTCGCTCGGGCACATCTGCAGACCCCGATTCAATCTTCGATGTTCAGGTCAAGCGTATCCACGAATACAAGCGTCAGCTTCTGAACACTCTTAAGATCATCTCCCTTTACAACGATGTACTGAACGGTGAAGATATAGCACCGTGCACATTCATCTTCGGTGGGAAGGCAGCACCGGGATATTATATGGCAAAAAACATCATAAAACTCATCTGGTGTCTCGGTGAGGAGATTGCTGCAGATCCGAGAGTACGTGATATTATAAGAGTGGTGTAT
>JAZUBE010000160.1:0-1942 GCA_045638325.1 Eubacteriales bacterium | reverse complement strand
TGCTTTTTGAAAAAAGCACCTCCCCGCACCCCTCCGCAAAAACTTTATACTATATACAGACAAGGTTCAGTTAAGGCTCCCTCTTTGAGGGAGCTGTCGAGCGAATGCGAGACTGAGGGAGTGCTTTTTCTGTTCAAACTTCGGTGGGATACTACTTATTAAAGAGAATAAAAAAATAATGAGTTAGGTTGAAAATAAAGAGGTGCAAGCAGATGTCATACGCATTTCAAAAGCATATAGATTTTCTTCTTAAAAATGCATGCCCGAGTATTAGGTATCTTGTGTATCGTGACTTGCTTGGCAGATCGGTAGATGAGCCTTTTATGAAATCTCTGCAAGATGATATACTGTTGCAGTCAAATGTGCAGAAGCATTTGTCGGCGCAGAATTCTGACGGATGGTTCGGAAATGAGCTTCACGGTATTGACGGCATGGATTGCCATATCGGCGGACTTTTGAATTTTGGTGTAGAGGCAAGCCATCCCGCTATACAAAAGGGAATCACTGCATTGACGACTCCGGAGATCGCATCCGGACACAAGAACTGGTTTCGGGGCGGTGAGGCTTTGGATGCAGAGGGACGTGGCGGGAATCGTGCCATCGTATCAAACATTCTCGCTATGGTAAAAGCACCCGAGGACACACCGATCTATGCCGATGAACTTCTGCTTGCGTTTGAGCATCTGTCGGCAGTTTTGCAGTACGGGTCAGTAGATGACTTTTCCATAAAGGGAAAGAATGAGAGATATTATAAGCCAAAAGCAAGGTTCCCGGGTGCAAATCATATAGGTATACTTTCTGTTGCAAAGGGATGGCGTACAGAGGATAATATGCGAACTGCAAAAGCCGCAGTAAAGCATGCTTACGAGCTGATGAAGGATTTTGATGAATACATCACCTTCAAAAAGCCGAAGGAGTTCGGCAGTGGGTTTGTGGGACCATTCAATTATAATTGGCAGGCACTGAAACCGATGACCGAGGAGCAGATCGTTGGAATAATAAACAGTTCGTACAATTTCGGATTTGCATTTTGGCTTAATTCTGTCAGTGGCGTTCCCGATTGGGTAAGGCAAAGCAACGGAACATATGAAGTTTTTGCTGATATGCTTGACCGTGACGTTATCTTTGATATGATACCTGAGAAGGCGTTGAAAGCATTCAGACAAGTATCGGGCAGAGAGTCCAACTACCGAAAGAAATATTCCGCAAAATGCGATGTTATATATGCCGTATTGAAGGCTGTTTGGGATAAAGTTTAATTCTAGTGTAGGGACAGGCGTCCTCGACTGTCCGTCTACGTAGTGTATAAAACCACACTAAGGAGTCCCGACTCATGATAATCCCACGTGAATTCTACGAACGTGATACGCTGACCGTGGCGAGAGAGCTTCTCGGCACGGTGCTTTGCCGTCGCACGGAGGACGGTTACACCTCGGGGATTATCACTGAATGTGAGGCGTACATGGGTGAGATCGATCCTGCGGCACATTCCTACAAGGGCAAGCGTGACCGTGTACGGATACAGTACGGTGCAAAGGGCCACGCATATGTGTACCTCATTTACGGTATGCACCACTGTTTTAACATTACAACAGGTGGCGCAGGTATTCCCGAATCTGTTCTGATCCGCGCAATAAAACCTCTTGACGGGATTCCGCTGATGGAACAGCGACGTGGGATGAAGAACGGCAAGAATTTCTCAAACGGTCCCGGCAAATTATGTAAAGCACTATCCATCACAATGGATCACTACGGCTGTGATCTTACCGATTCCGGATCGGGGCTATGGCTGGAATATGGAGAAACACCGTCAAACATCATCACCACACCCCGAATCGGTGTGGATTACGCAGGAGAGGCGGCAACATGGCCGTGGCGGTTTGTGATAGATGAATAGTTTTTGTGCGAGAACCCCTTTTTGTAAAAAGGGGAAGTCGGAGGC
>JAZUBE010000159.1:0-2297 GCA_045638325.1 Eubacteriales bacterium | reverse complement strand
ACTCTCCACTACCAGAACGGTGGTATCGATATTGAGCCCGACGGACAGTCTGCTATCCCCGGACTTCTCGTAGCAGGTGAGGCTGTTGGCGGAATCCACGGCCGTAACAGACTTATGGGTAACTCCCTCCTTGACATTATCGTATTCGGAAGAAGCGCAGGTAAGAATGCGGCAGCTCTCTCTAAGGATGTGGAGCTTGGTGCGATGACTCTTGAGCATGTAAATAAGTTCAATGCTGAGAGAGACGCTGCAGGAATTGACGACGCTACCGTATCTCCCAAGCTTCTGCCCAACTACGCACGTAAGCAGGGTTAAGACGGACTGGAGGAATTTCTGAAATGACACTTTTTGGCGGAGTAATTCCCGTAACAGGAATCAGCTTTCTTCTCCTGTGCGTATTCGGAATCCTTTTCGGAGGATACGCATTAGGCCGCATCACCATCAAGGGAGTATCCCTTGGTGATGCAGGTGTATTTATCATAGCACTTATTTTCGGTGCTCTTGCATACGGATACCTTGAGAACGATATGATTGTAGAAGGTGTGAACTATGCTGAAGAGTCCCTTACAATCATTGAGAACCTTGGACTTGTGCTGTTCGTTACAGCAGTAGGCTTTATTGCAGGCCCCAAGTTTTTCGGAAACCTGAAGAAGAACTTTAAGTCTTACGTTCTTCTTGGACTGGTTATCATCATTGCAGGTGGTATAGCTGCAGTAGGATGTATCTATATGGGTAAAGGTATTGGTTACGGTGCGTCTATTGAGAATTCAGAAGGATTCACCGCAATGATCGTCGGACTTCTGTCCGGTTCTCTCACCTCTACTCCCGCATTCTCTGCGGCAAAGGCAACTGTTGATCCTGCATACACAAGCCTTGTGTCCGTAGGTCACGGTATTGCTTACATCTTCGGAGTAGTTGGTGTTGTACTGTTCGTTCAGCTTATCCCCAAGCTTTCTAAGGCAGATATGGATGCTGAGAGAGCAAAGCTTGTTATCTCCAGTGACAAACCTGCAAAGAGCCTTCCTGCAAAGCTTCTTCAGCTTGATTCCCACGGATTTGCACCTTTCGCACTTGCGGCAGTTCTGGGTACTATAGTTGGTAAGATCAAGATTCCCCTTTCCGGTGATGGACTTAGCGGAACCTGCTTTTCTCTGACTACTACCGGCGGATGTCTGCTTGTAGCTCTGGTGCTTGGTCACTTTGCAAGAATAGGCAAACTCTCTATTACTCCTGACAAGCATACCCTCCAGCTCTTCCGTGAGCTTGGACTTGTACTGTTCCTTGTTGGTGCAGGAATCCCCGGCGGTGCTGACTTTGTGGCGAACTTTGATCCTATGTACTTCGTATACGGTGTGATCATGACCGTTGTTCCCATGTTCATCGGATTCTTCTTCGCAAAGTATGTCCTGAAGCTCCCGCTTCTCAATAACCTCGGTTCTCTTACCGGTGGTATGACTTCTACCCCTGCACTGGGTACACTCATCGGTGTTGCTAAGACCGAGGATGTTGCCGCAGCTTATGCCGCAACTTATCCCATCGCTCTTATCGCAGTAGTTCTGGTAAGCCAGTTCCTTATACTGTTGTTTTAAGTGAATATAATAAATATGCGAGAGGAAACTTTTTCGAGAAAAAGGTTTCCTCTCACGCTCTCTTTCAAAAAGCTTTTATATAATCTTCGGCGGAGCTGTTTTAGTGGCTAAGTTATCTTACGAATTATACGGTTTGGACCGGTGTGGGGTTTGCCTTAATGTCGGGGCATATAATAAAATAAAAACTTCTCGCGTACCAAGCAAACGGTTTACGAGAAGTTTTATTTTATTAGTGAAATAGGCGATAAAGTGAGCCTTCTCCAGTGGGAGAAGGTGGCAGCCGAAGGCTGACGGATGAGGTGTCACCTCAAAGGTTTCAGGTTATCAAATGTCAATTCGAGCTTTTTTAAGATGTCTGCTGTAACAGCATTAAAATTGTTTCGTATAGAATTGTTTGAATATCGTAGAACAGTTATATTCCAGGATGACAAATAACTGTCTCGTTGTATATCAGATTCTTTATGTTCCGGCGTGGAGTGTTGTATTCCGTCTATTTCGATTACAATTTTCTTTTCTGCTATGTAAAAATCAACTATGTAGTTTTCGATATTATGTTGTCGCCTTACATTATATGGGAGTCGTTTCAGAAAATCATACCATAGATGTTTTTCTTCGGGTGTCATATTTTTTCTTAAGGTTCTTGCATTTGAAACAAGTTTTTTATTATATGGTATCATAGTTACTCCTCATCCACCGCTGACGCGGTCC
>JAZUBE010000158.1:0-2536 GCA_045638325.1 Eubacteriales bacterium | reverse complement strand
CCTACAACTTCAAGCCTCAGCTTAAGACCGTAGGTCCTAAGTACGGTAAGCTTCTCGGCAAGATCAAGGATGCCCTTCAGAATCTTGACGGCAATGCGGCTATGGATGAGCTTGAAGCAAATGGTGCGCTTGTATTCGACTTCGACGGTGAGGAGGTTCGTCTTGAGCGCGAGGATCTTCTGATCGAGGTTGAGCAGAAGGGCGGTTACTTCTCCGTGGCTGACATGGGTATTACTGTTGCCATTGATACAAACCTCACCGATGAGCTTATCGACGAGGGATTTGTACGTGAGCTGATCTCCAAGATCCAGACCATGCGTAAGGATTCCGACTTTGACGTGACCGATCACATTGCGGTTGCAGTTGAGGGTAGCGAGAAGATCGCGTCCATCATGGCTAAGTTTGCCGATGAGGTGAACGGTGCTGTTCTCTGCGACCGTGCTGTAGCAGATTCCGATACCGATAAGGTAGTGAAGGACTGGAACATCAACGGCGAGGCTGTTACCATTACCGTTGTAAGACTGTAATTTAATAGAGTTTTATATAGGAATATATAACGAGTGAGGAACTTTTACGAAAAGTTCCTCACTCTTGCTTTCACTTCAAAAAGCTTTAGATAAAATGGGTGGTATTTCAGGTATTCAGGTGTTGTTCCATCAGGAATCAACACCGTATATGTCGTGGGATCGTTTTATCCTTAAGATAAAGCTGTGCCGATATATGCCTCCGGGCTCAGCCCGGGTTCTTTATAAGAACAGAGTTGAATACTTTGCGAAGTGCTCCGTCGGAAGGGCTGTTCTTTGTGACAAATCCGTCATCGTCAACGATCATGGTAGACGATCCGCCGCCGTCAAGATTCACTCCGCTTGTGACACCAAGCTCTCTCATCATTACCGTAAGGTCAAGAAGGGAGGCACCGTTTGACAGCTTCGGACGTCTTCCGTCTACTACGATGAGGTACACATTTCCTTCGCCGTCATAACCCATTGCAGTGCGGGGATGACGTATCTCTCCGAAGGAATCTCCCACACCGTCCTGATATACGGCACCGTTTTTCAGAAGCACGTGAGATGCGCCGAAGCCGTTCTGCATATTACCGATCTTGCTTCGTGCCTCTCCTGCGATACCGCAGTCGAATGTGCCGTCCTTCATCACGGCGATCCAGGGCTTTATCTCCGTGTTCTGCTTGAGAATAACTCCGTCCTTTACACAAAGTCCGACCGGGGAATAATCCGACTCAATGTGGAAAAAGTCTGCGTTTATACCTGCGGCAATGTCGATACCGTCTGCCTCTGCCGCCTTTATCGCATCAAGTACCGTCGCTTTTGAATTGGTCACTGCAGTGCCGTTGTTCATCATACCCATCATCACACGCTCCGCACCCTTGTCAGCCTTTACCGCATATGCGATAACGGGGAGTCCGTTTCTGTCGGTGTAATGTATTTCCGAATAGGTCACACCGTCTGCGATATTCTTGTCGGTGCGTTTTGTCTCATAGAGAAGATTTGAGCCGATACCGCCGTATTTGATCTCACCCCCGGAGAGATCCATTCCGCCGAGGATATACCACTCCTCAAATGCTCTTACGGCATGGATGAGCTTTGAATAATCGAGTACATCAATGATGATGTCATTGCCCGACATTCCAATGGCGAACACATTTGCAGAGAGCCCGGTCAGGAACTCACCGTTTGATCTTTTACCGACTCCGAGACGTATCGTGGGAATGTTCACCTCATCATTTTTTGATAAAACATAGAGAGAACGTCCCGTTTCACGCTGTACAGCTCTTTTGAGAAGCTCAGCCGAGGTGCTGTGCCCTGATTTGTCAACGATCGCATACTCTGTGATGTCTCTGCCGCCGAGAGTGATCGTTTTCGATATTCCTGTATGCTCATATGCGTATTTCGTGCCGGTGACAACGGTGGATGAGGTTTTTACATCCACATACTCACTGCCGGTCCACTTGCGGTAGGAGGATACGGTGTTGTTTTTGTCAACATAGCCGAAAAGATCCCATACGAATGCACTTACGGCTTCATATGTACCGATGGGATCGCTTCCGGTAATTACAACAGATCTGCTTGTAGGGATGTCGTAGCTCCACTCAAAATCCCCCAGCTTTTTTGCGGCATCGGAGGAACGGTTCCTGGATGTCTTTCCCACAATGATCTCGCATACGGCACTTTTGTCATCGGTGATTATGCGATCAGTACCTCTGCTTTCATTGTATACAGTATCAAGGGCAACGCAAAGAAGTTTCGCCGCTTCCATCTCAAAGGGATCGTAGATTTTGGGGATAACTATCTTGAAATCCCTGTTTAGCTTCAGCTCTGTTTTCGGGAATACCGAATCTCCGAGAGTGATATCCCAGCCTGCGATCCAGCGAAGGAGGGATGATACATCGGCGAGGGTAACTTTGCCGTTCATGTCCGCATCAGAGGCGGCAATGCAAGGATTCACCTCCCATTTTGCGATGTATTTGAGCATCATCGACACGTCGGAGAGGTTTATCTTTCCGTTTCTGTCACAGTCA
>JAZUBE010000157.1:0-3484 GCA_045638325.1 Eubacteriales bacterium | reverse complement strand
ATTCCTTCAGGATAGTATGTAGGATGGATAACGCAGTGTACATCCTTCAGCATCAGTCTTACATCATTGAGAAGCCCATGATAAACGATAACAGCTTCATCATGGAGCTTTTTCATACGCTCCTCATAATAATCATCACCGAAACCGCACACGTGGAAGACTGCATCCGGGTACTTTTCTTTGATTTTTCTCGCAGTATCTATATACTGCTCAATACCCTTTTCTTTTCTGATACGTGAGATAAAGGCAAAGTGAACAGCTCCATCTGCGGGATAATCAAGGACATGGAATTTTTCAAGATTAACACCTGATCCGGGAAGAGATTCATGACGTCCGACAGCTATTCTCTTTTCCTCAAAGAAGGCTCTGTTCTCGGAATTCTGGAAAAATACTTTATTTATTTTTCTAAAACCTATTTTATAAAGTCTTACAGCTATCTTCTGCATAAAGCCTTTATTTTCAAGAGCGGTACCAAGACCGGTGATATTGGCCACATATGGTACTTTTCTGGAAGCGGCAGCCATACCACCATATACGTTAGGTTTGATCGTATAAGTAAGCACAAGATCAGGCTTTACTTTCTTGATCATTTTCTTGTATTTAAGCATGAGAGCGATATCCTTTATTGGATTTGTGCTCTCTTTTTCCATAGGTGTGCGGATGATCTCGGCACCTACAGCTTCGATCTCATCAAGCCTGTTTCCGTCGGGTACGGAAACAACTACCCTGTAACCCTCTTTTACAAGAGCAGCTACAACTTCAAGTCTGAAATTGACAATGGTAGTCTGCTTATTTACAAGTATAAGGATCGTTTTATTTTTAAGTCCCATGGGACGCACACTTTCTGTAAGAATTTTAGTTTTACTCAGCAGTTTTCAGATTATCAAGAATAACACGCCATAGCCTGTCGTGATTACCCTCACCCACAAAACTGTTATGCGGAGTGATAATTACATTTTTCATATCCCACAAAGGAGAATCAGCCGGCAAAGGTTCTTCTTCAAAAACATCAAGAACAGCATAAATATCTCTGTATTCAAGCACCCTTGAAAGAGCGTCTGTATCAATTATCGCACCACGTGCGATATTGATGATAACTGCTCCGTCCTTTATTGATTCCAAAACAGAATCTGATATAATGTGTTTTGTATCTTTTGTCAGTGGCAATGTAAGAACGACCACATCGGCGCGGGAAACGGTATTAACAAGCTCTGAAACGGGAGATATTGTATCGAAGTATAAACAGTCATTTGGAAAGAGGTCCACACCCTCTACTTCACACCCTAAAGCTTTGAAACGCTTTGCACATTCAGTGCCGACACTTCCGCATCCTATAATGCAGACTTTTTTTCCGGATAGTTCCAAAAGTCCACGATGTTTTTCAAATCGGTGAGAGTGCTGACACTCCCTGAAATGATCCCACTTTTTATAGATTCCGAGAACGGAAGTCAACGCAAATTCCGCCATAGGAATACTGTAGACTCCGCGTGCATTATGTATATCTATCCTATGCTCGTTCACATAGTCCATGGGGATACGGTCAAAACCGGCACTGGTAAGCTGAATATATCTCAGTGAGGAAAACTTCTCGATTGGATGATGGAGAAACAGACCATTACAGATCACACCTTCGACTTCATCACAGGATAAAGGAAGCTCGTCCGATTCAAACTGCACAAACGAGACATCGTGCCCTTCTCTGAAAAGAATGTCAAGATCATTTTTATCGGGATTTGCCGCACCGGTTACAAGAAGCTTCATTTCGATACCTCACGATGTCTGAATGCAAGCATGACCTTATCGGAAAGCTTATAAATAAGCTTGCATATGGAATGGAGTACAAACGCTGCAGTAATAACGGAAGCTGTAACAGCAAGCCAGTTTACCGGGAACGGTCCTGTGTTTCTGAGTACTTCTATAAGAACATACTGCACGATGTATATCTCAAGAGTAATATCGGCAATAAAGGTTATTACAGTCTTTATCCACCGCGGCATTTTTTCAAGATGCGAATCAAGCCCCGCAAAAGTACGGAATATAAAATACAGGAGAATGAAGATAATCACCTGATTGAGTATCTGAAAATCGCCGAGCGAAGAACGCCTTGAGAAAAATATTTTTGAAACAAAGTAAAACCCGAAACATATTACAGTGAGAACGGGATAAACAAACGAGAAAGAATTTCTGAATTTTTTATCGTTCTTTTTGAAATATGCGCCGAGGAGCATGCTCTCCATAAACAGAAATCTTATAAACCACTCACGCACTTTATCGATATGGTAATATGATCTGTCATACCACAGTATATAAACAGCAAGCATGGCCGCCGCAATAACAATCATAACAAGAGGAATACGCTCTCTGAACCATCCGATACGCACAATGAAATAGTATGGGATATAGAGGATAATTATGGATGCAACGAAATGGTAGTATGTCGGATAAAGAAACCACTTATAGAGGGGCATCTGCGAAATTACATATCCACCGGTAAGAAAAAATACAGCAGTACCTATCCACACGGGTGGAAACACCCTCCACAAACGCTTACCGTACCATCTCGGGAAAGAAAACTTTATGTTATAAAGGCAATAACCCGATACGGCAAAGAAAAGTATATCACCTATAAGTCCGCCGTTGGCTATGATATCGGAAGGATATATGCCCGTATAATGGGAATTTGTAATAAGACAAGCGGCAAGAGCTCTGAGGCACGTTATAAAAAATACCATTTAACCTCTCAAATCTGTGAGACCTTTTGTCTCACGATACTCGCATTTTCATCAAAGAATTTGCTATCCTGTAATTCACAGAATCGCTCCCTCTCACGGATAGAAGCAATGCCTGAACAGAATATCTCCTCAGCCTCACTCAGGGATGAAACTTTATTTACATCACAAAAGCTCCGGGACAGTATTACACATGTGCTTCCGAGTCTGTAATGCTCTGCAATTACATATTCAGCAGGAAGAAGTCCGCGCCCAATAGCTGCGATACCACCAAAGCCGTAAGGAATTCCTTTATCGGCAAATTTCCTGCAAAGCATCTCAACTGTACCGTCAGTCAGCACTTCAAACATGAACTTTTTGCCGTAGCCGAGGCTCAGATCATTGAGTCCGATGAATATCTCATCGATGCCTTCAATGGTAAGGATCTCATCGATCACCTCAACAGCTTCGGGAGTCTCAACAAGAGGCATGGTCTTTGCTCTTCCGTCTACAAGCTCTACAAAACGTCGTACTTCATCGACAGTCTTGAAATACGGGAGCATTATAATATCTGCACCCGCATCAACGATTTCATCTATCTCCTCTCGTGAAGAGGAATATGCATCACTTTTTTCGTGAATGGGGTTACAGCGTACAAGTAGTTCGGATTTTGTGAGCACATTGCGTATATTTTTAATATCATCGACTGTGTGCTTCGACTGAACGGTATCCATGCCACCCTGCCTGTCAGCTTTGCCGATATATTCCATATCCAC
>JAZUBE010000156.1:0-2415 GCA_045638325.1 Eubacteriales bacterium | reverse complement strand
GTTACGGGTGAACCGTACACGGCATTTTGTGAGTTATTCGTATATTTCAATTCCGAAAGCATCCCAGAGCATCATAAATTTCACATCGACCTCTATGATAAAATGACCTGTGGTGATGTCTCCTGCAGACCTTTTGGTGGAGAATACCAGTCTGTCAAGAGTGATGTCACCTGCCTTGTCGGTGGTACTCCATGCTCCCGAGATGTTATAATCAGATCCACCATCGGTATCTGTAAAGGAAATGATGAGAAGTCCCTTCGTATCAAAAAACTTATCATCGTATTTTTCTGCGACGGAGGAAAAAGAATCTGCGCCTTCGTCAAGGGAATAATTTGCGGAATTTTCTGCAATGTAATCATGCATTCCCGAACGAGAAAGGATAGACGTTACAGATGTAACGGGAATATTATCACTTTTTGCGGGGGTTGAGAAGTAATGTGATCTGAAACCTGCATAAATAATGGGAGAAGAAGTTTTCTCATTGGCGAATGCTTCTGCCTCCTCTTCGGAGAGCTTATAAATATCCTTGATCTTTTCGATTTCTTCCTCGGTCAACTCATTTGTGGACTGATCAGGGTTTTTAGCAGATTCAGCAGAGGTGACCTCAGTTGTTGATTCGGTTTTTGCAGGTTTCTTGTCATTATCTGAGCAGCCCGGAGCTGAAAGCAGGAGCATGGTACTCAGTATACAGCTTAAAATCCTTGTTTTGTATGTCATAATAAAAACCTCTCAGTTAATAATATTTTCGTATTCACCCGTAAGTTCTTCTACTTTCTCACGGAGTAAACGGTATTCGGGAGAATTTAGTGAGGGATCGCCCGAGACGATCTCACGGGCACTGACGGAAGCGGCTTCTATCAGTCTCGGATCGGCAGTCACTGCTGAATAAACAGATCCACCTGCACCGCTTTGCTTTATGATACCGCCGACAGCGAAGAAGTCCCCGGGACCACGCTGCCTCAGATCTTCCTCGGCGATCTTGAATCCGCTTCTGTTTTTACACATTGTGTCAAGCCTCTCTTTAGCCTTTGGACTCTTTGAATCCGACACAAGAATACAGTAGGATTTGTCACGGCCTCTGCCTACGCGTCCTCTCAGCTGATGAAGCTGGGAAAGACCGAATCTTTCGGCATTCTCCACCACCATAAGAGTTGCAGTGGGAACGTTTACGCCAACCTCGATAACCGTAGTTGAAACGAGTACATCAAGCTCGCCTGCAGCAAATAGAGACATAGTTTTATCACGTTCGGAATTTTTCATTTTACCGTGAACAAAGCCTATCCTCAGATCGGGAAGAGCTTCGGCAAGCTCGTCTGCAAAATCCACAGCCGCTTTCAGCGGGAGAGAGCGTTCGGTATCGCAGAACAGATCTGCCATTTCCTCAGGGTTCTCAGAAGGCTTTTCCTCAACAGCAGGACATACCACGTAAGTCTGATGTCCTTCCTCCGCCTGTTTTTTTATAAATCCGTTAAGCCTTTGCCGGTAACTCTCATCAACAGCAAATGTGCTGACGGGTATACGTCCCGGAGGAAGCTCATCAAGGATCGATACATCAAGATCACCGTACATAACAAGGGTGAGAGTACGTGGAATAGGAGTGGCGCTCATAACGAGAGTATGCACATATCCTCCCTTATTCTCCAGTGCGGCACGTTGCATTACGCCGAAACGGTGCTGCTCATCGGTGATAACAAGACCGAGTTTTTCGAATTCTACACCCTCAGACAGAAGTGCGTGAGTACCGATAACGAAATCAATGCGATCGCCTCTGCCTGCAAGACCGTCAAGAATACGGTTCTTTTCTTTTTTGGGGGTAGATCCCGTGAGAAGTGCCACGTTCATCCCCAGAGATGCAAATAGCGGAGCCATGTCGGAATAGTGCTGATTTGCAAGGATCTCTGTAGGGACCATCATAGCAGCAGTATAGCCGGCAGCGGCACATATATATGTGGCGGCAGCGGCAACGGCAGTCTTACCGCTTCCCACATCACCCGATACCATGCGCTTCATAGGACGCACCGATGCGAGATCACGTGCGATGTCATCAACAGCACGCGCCTGGCATCCTGTAAGGGTGAAAGGGAGCTCCGACAGGAAAGTATCAAGAGGAACAAATCCCATGTCACAAGCGCCCTTGTCGGGCCTTCTGGAGCCTGTGGAGGTAAGGGCTGCGGCGGTGACAAAGATCCTCTCAAAAGCGAATCTTCGTCCGGCATTTTCCGCATCATCAGGTTTTTTTGGAAGATGGATGTTTCTGAAAGAGTCCCCGATACTTCCGAGATCGTATTTTTCTCTGACACTTTTCGGTATTACATCACAGGTGTTGATGTCGGAGCAGGTGAGAGCCTCACCGATCAGCTTTGAGATGTAGTTCTGTGTTATACCTGCGGTGAGGGGATACACGGGAGTTATGGG
>JAZUBE010000155.1:0-3678 GCA_045638325.1 Eubacteriales bacterium | reverse complement strand
CATGGCTACGATCCGACTTCCTGTATTCATTTCTCTACACCATCGCTTTCGTTATACTTATTGTAGGTGTTCTCGCCATACTCGTATTTGGTGTAACTCTTAAAAATATCCTTGTAGGTTATTTTCCCGGATTCAACTGGCTGTTTTCAATGATCCTTAATTTCAGGGGGATGTTCTTCTTTATCATCCTTACCCTTTTCTTCTCGATCATCTATTATGCCGTTTCCAAAAATATAATAAAAGCATCGGGAACCATCAGAAAATACCGTTATCAGATTCCGGGAGCACTGTTTGCATCAGCGGGATGGATGCTGTTTTCATACTTCTTTTCACTCTATCTGCACTATTTCCCCACTGCATCCTATATTTACGGAAGCCTTGCGGCAATAATGCTTCTCTTGTTCTGGATGTATTTCTGTATGATAATTCTTCTTGCAGGTGCTGAGATAAACAAGTATCTGTGCAAATGATCAAAAACCAATAGAAATTCCCCGTTCTCAGGGCAAAACAGTCCTGCGGTCGGGGAATTTTTATTTTTCACCTGTATACTTCGACACATTTCTTGCATATATCCGTATAAAATAATAACAGTGCAAGTGCAAGATCAGGAGGATATAAAAATGCTTCACAAAACAGCGGATGTTAAATTCACCAGGGAGGCAGATACTCTCACAGCCCTCATCGAAGGGGAGATAGATCACCATGGTGCCGCAACTGTCAGACGTCTGATTGATTCGGAAATGTCAGAAACACTTCCGGAAACACTGTGTCTCGATCTTTCAGGTGTCAGATTCATGGACAGCTCGGGACTCGGGCTCATCCTCGGCAGATATAACTGCTCTGCAAAACTCGGAATATCCTTTTCGGTAAAGAATCCGTCCCCCTCTGCCAAAAGGATAATCTCAGCCGCAGGAGCCGAAAGGATCATAAAGATCATATATGGTGAAAAATAAAAAGAAAAAGAAAGGATCAAAAAATGAAGATCAGACCAGAAAACGAACTTTCCGTTACATTTCCCTCATTATCTTCAAACGAGGGAATTGCGCGCACAGTGGCAGGTATATTCGTATCACAGCAAAATCCTACTATTGATGAGCTTGCAGATATCAAATGCGCCGTCTCGGAAGCCGTGACAAATTCCATAGTTCACGGATACAAAAACTCCTTCGGAGAAATACAGATGACGATAAAACTGCTGCCTGAAAGAACATTCAGAATAGAAATAAAGGATAAAGGGGTGGGGATACCCGATATTGCCGCAGCAATGGAGCCTCTTTTTACGACCGATGCGGAAAATGAAAGAAGCGGGCTAGGATTTTCCATAATGGAAAGCTTCATGGATACAGTTTCAGTCAGATCATCTCCCGGAAAAGGATGCCGTGTAATAATGACAAAGAAGCTCTCGCCCATCAGACGGATGGCTGTACATAACTGATAACGGAGGTGTTATTTTGTCTGAACACGACATCCGTCCCGTTTACACGGACAATCTTGAATATCTGAGACTTGCAAAGCTAGGTGACTCCGAGGCGGTATCATGGCTTATGGAAGCAAACGCCCCTCTTGTACACAAACTCTCACGTAAATTTTCGGGCAGAGGTACAGATACAGAGGACCTTGTACAAATAGGATCTATCGGACTCCTCCGTGCTATCAGAACCTTTGATATATCAAGAGGAACAGCCTTTTCAACCTATGCAGTACCTCTTATAATAGGTGAGATACGTAGATTTCTGAGGGATGACGGCACGGTAAAAGTAAGTCGTACTCAAAAGCGCACTGCGGCAATAATCCTCAGATGCAAGGAAGATTTTATCAAGCAAAACGGATATGAACCACATCTCTCCGAGCTATGTAAAATATGTGGCATATCTGCGGAAGAAGCATCGGCAGCAATGGATGCTGTGTCTCCTGTACAATCTTTGTCTGATACTCTGACAGATGACGGGGATGTAACTCTCGGTGACACTCTGCCGGCAGAAGATTCCATCGAAAGATCCGTTGAGATGATAGCTCTGAAGGAAAGTCTGACAAAGCTGCCGCCTCTCTGGAGAAAGATCATAACTCTCAGATATTACAAAGATCTCTCACAAAAAGAGACAGCTGATGCACTTGGGCTTACTCAGGTAAAAATATCCCGTGAGGAAAAGAAGATCTTTGAATCTCTCAGAGAGGAGCTTGTAGTTTAGTATTTCCCACTAACAGACACAGCAGGAGTTTTCCACTCCTGCTGTGATTTTTGTTATTCTGATTTTTTTCTTTCGCTCAAACGTATTACCGCTGCTGCAGCTATGGGGAACACCGCGATAACGAGCAGTCCCGCTTTCAGAGCAAGCTGATCATTACCCATACCGAGTGATTCAGACAGTGACTTTATAACCGGCATATCTGATACGGTATCGGATACAACTCCTGTAAGCCATGGCCCCACCGAACATCCGAGATCACCGAACAACGCAAGAAGCGCAAACAGTGCGGTGCCTCCGCCGGGGATCTTTTCAGATGCAAGGCTGAGGGTTCCCGGCCACATGAGACTTACTCCGAATCCGGTAACCGCACATCCGGCAAGTGAAAGTATGGGAATGGGACTGAACACCGTAATAATGTAACCTCCGAAACATATCACGGAACACCATGTCAGTGCAGTCGAAAGCTTCAGACGCCCTCCGTAGATACCATAAAGCGTTCTTCCGACACCCATAAACACTCCGAACATGCAGGGACCGAGAAGATCTCCCATAACTTTGTCTACACCAAGTCCCTTTTCCGCAAAATATGATGCCCACTGGGACATGGAAAGCTCCGACATCGCTGCGGCAAACATTATAAATGCCGCAAACACGAAAAATTTTGTCTGAAGGAATTTCTTCGGTTTTGACTCTTCGCCTCCGGCTGCCGGCTCCGGCATCGGCACAAAGCTGAAAAGCACTGCTCCCGCAACGGGAATGGTCGCCCACACCATGGGAATATAGTGCCACATGTCATCTCCGATAACCACAAGCGCAAGAGTAGACAGTGCCACTACAGCAACCTGTCCCCAACAGTAAAACGCATGGAGAAGACTCATGCTTGAAGATTTCGATTCCGCAGGCAAAAGATCTACTATAGGACTGATGATAACCTCAATTATTCCCGCACCGACAGCAGCAATGATCTCTGCCGTCATGATACCTGCAAAATTATCCATCACTCTCGGAAGTATTCCGAGAAGGAGTATTCCCGCACCGGCAAACACATGGGCGGCAACAGATGCCGCTCTATACCCTATGCGATCGATAAATCCTGCGGACAGCACATCGATCAAAAGCTGCACTATAAAAAGAGTAAAGACTATCGTACCTATCTGACTTGTACTGAGTCCGTAGCTGTCTTTAAAAATCACAAAGAATATAGGCGCAAGATTTACAACTATTGCCTGAGTTATGTACCCGAGATAACAAGCCCGAAGGGTACTTTTATATGTTTGCCTGGTTTTCAAGAGAAAGACCTCCGTAGAATCGCCTGAACTTATTTGATATCCGAATAAGACTTTATCGCTGTCATAGGAACATACGCCTCAAGGATCTTATCGTAGGTGTATCCGAATTCCGCAAGATCCTTCGTGCCGTACTGGCTGAGTCCTACACCGTGTCCCCATCCTTTACCTGCAAAGATAAAGTTACCGGGATCGGATGCGGT
>JAZUBE010000154.1:0-3256 GCA_045638325.1 Eubacteriales bacterium | reverse complement strand
CGTGTTCGGATAAAGTTGAACAGCCCCACGAGGAATCCGAGGGTAAGGAATGCACCGGGAGCCATAATGAATATGCTCGCAGGGGAATACCAGTCACCGAGTATTCTGATACCGCCCGTACCGTCGGAACCCGCAAAGAGCATACCTGTTCCGAGAAGCTCACGCACTACAGCAATACATACAAGCGCCATAGTATATCCAAGTCCCATGGAAACACCGTCAACGACAGAAGAAACAACATTATTCTTCGATGCAAATGACTCAGCTCTCGCAAGGATAATACAGTTAACAACTATAAGGGGGATAAACAGCCCGAGAGAATCGTTTATCGCCGGGAAATATGCTTTTATCACAAGCTCTACAGCCGTAACAAAGCCTGAGATTATTACGATAAAAGCCGCAATACGCACCTGAGACGGAATAAACCGTCTGAACAGGGATATAAATAAATTTGAAAAGATCAATACAGCGGTAAAAGCCACACCCATTCCGATGGCATTAGTCACCGAAGTGGTTACCGCAAGTGAGGAACAAATACCCAAAAACTGTACGAATATTGGGTTTTGGTCAATTATACCTTCCCTCAGCTGTTTTTTCACACTGACCATCTATAAGACCGCACCTTTCTTTACATTTGTGCTGTTAAAAGACATCTGAGATCACTCCGTCAAAGCGGACGATTCTCCCGTTGTAAGATCGCTTGATTCAGGTTCTGTAGTCAAAGTCTCAAACTCTGTTGTCACCTCTGTATAATCGGCATACACACCGGGATTCTCATTTCCCGGATTCTGAACGATTATCTCAGGGGGATTTTCATTTTTTGAAACATCGGGAGCACCGATAACAGCTTCAGTCACTACAGGAACAGTGGTTACGGGAACATCAGGAACAATACTCTCTGCCTCAGTCGCAGGAGCATTGGTTACTGTGGTAGTCTGTACAGTTTCACTGCGCACATAAGGAACAACGCTCACACCGCGCTTTGCCGCAACAGCTCCAAGATCAAGAAGATTCGTCGTAACACTTCTCACACCATCTGCAACTGCTGTAGAACTGATGGTAGCGCCGGAAATAGCATCCACATTTATATCGCCCGATGCACCTTTAAACTGAGACAGGAACTCTGTACCACCCGTTTTTGATCCGAGTCCGGGAGTTTCACTCATGGATACAACATCAACTCCCACGACCTTACCCTCGGAGTCCATGCCGACCATAAGATTTATAGGTCCACCGAATCCTGTGGGAGACACAGCCGCAGAATATCCGCAAATACCACCATCCTTCATAACAAGATAAAGAGATGTAAAGTCAGAACCTTCGGGAGGTGCTATCTCCTCAGCCTGAACTGATTCATCAAAAATCTCGCGTATGGAGGCAAGTATCGCCTTTTTGTTGTTTTCTTCGATCCTCGATATAGTAAAATGGTTAACGGCAGCAAGAAGAAGCGCAACTGCCGCACATATGAGTGTAAGTGTAACGATCAGTCTCATAGGAGATGCATTTTTCAGCGACTCCTTCAGTTCTTCCTTTGCCTTTGGCTCTTCTTTTATTTTTTCCTTTTTATTCTCTTTTTTGTCTTTTTTATCGGGTTTATTCTCCGCTTTTTTTGAAGGTTTTTCCTTTTCGGGCTTTTTTTCCTTCTTTTTCGGAGCATCAGTTTTTTCTGTTTTTTCTGTTTTTTCTTTATTTTTATTTTGAGTGGATTTCTCCTCAGGTGTTACATTGGCAACAGGTACCACCTCTGAAACATCTTCCTGAGGTATCTCCGGCTCTCTTGTTATATTCGCCGTAACATTACCGGGAGTAACAATAACTTTATCTGTATTTTTTTCAGTATTTTTCTTATTCTTTTTATTCTTCTTACCTTTGTTTTTCCCGCTTGTATTCTCCGACGAAGATATCTCCTGCTCATCAATAACCTCTGAAGCATCAACTGATACAGGCATATCCTCGGTGATCTCACTGTTATCGGGAGAATTTGCAGTCATATTTGCAAGGATCTCATCGATAGTCAGTGATTCATCAGTATCCCCGACATCCATGCTCCCTGCATTGATTTCCTGTGCCGCATCTTCATTTGTAATGGAAGGCTCCAGCTTTTCAAGATCCAGCTCACTTGTACTATTTTCGCTTTCTGTCTTTCCAAAGGCATTCATAAGGTTTTCAAGACTGTCTTTACTATTATTCTTTTTCTTGCTCATGATCTGCCTCCTCCAAAACGTTTGGGCATTGTCATCTTATCGATATACCCTACAAGAAGATTCATAATGAGTATCGCAAAAGAAACTCCTTCGGCATATCCTCCGAAATATCTGATAAACACAGTTATAAGTCCGCAACCTATTCCGAAGATAAGCTGACCTTTTGCGGTAACAGGAGATGTCACATAATCAGTAGCCATAAAAACAGCACCGAGCATAAGTCCTCCGGAGAATATATGACTAAGCATAAAATCAGTAACATTCACAGTTCCGATGGGGAATACAAATGTGAGAAGTGCCACAGTTCCGATAAATGCAACGGGGATATGCCATGTGATAACTTTTGTATAAAGAAGGTAGAGTCCCCCAAGAATAAGGAGCACCGCCGACACCTCTCCTATACATCCTCCTGTATTTCCGAGGATCATGTCAAAGAGAGTAACATCCTCGGGAAGAACACCTGCATCAAGAGATGCAAGAGGGGTTGCACCTGCAATGGCATCAACGCCCGTAACAGTTACGGAGAGATCGTTTATCCTCTCACCCGATTTTACAAAAAGCCCCATTTCAAAAGGCCACGCAAACATGAAAACTCTTGCCGCAAGAGCAGGGTTAACAATATTTTTACCGATTCCGCCAAAGAGTCCCTTTACAACAACAACAGCAAAAAGGGAACCTGCAACTCCCAGCCAAAGAGGTGCTGCAGCAGGCAGATTCATACCGATAAGAAGTCCCGTAAGAGCAGCTGAAAGATCCGCAACGGTATTCTTCCGTTTCATTATTTTCTGAAACAGCCACTCAAAGAGGATAGAGCTTGCAACACAGATCAGAAGTATCTCAGCAGCTCTGAGTCCAAATCTGTACACACCCCACATACAGGCAGGAAGAAGGGCAATTATAACACGCAGCATTATAGACTGTGTGGTATCGGGATTTTTTATATGAGGAGACGGTGACACACTGAGAAGCTCAGGATAGTCAACAGCACTCTCATTTATGTTTTTCTGATTATCAGTCATTATTAAAAACCCTTATGTTATTATTTTTTTGCA
>JAZUBE010000153.1:0-1521 GCA_045638325.1 Eubacteriales bacterium | reverse complement strand
CCTCCGACTTGATGATATAGAGGAATACATATATAGCGGTTAACGGTACGGCGGTGATTTTCACCGCCGTCTTGTCTTTCACACTAAAAATATATTTTTACAAGACTGATAACAGATAGGTAGAGTTGAACTCATATGACTCTAATTGAACAGAAAGAAGGAAAAACAAAATGAAAAAAGCTAAAAAAACACAGTTTGAACCGTTTGAGACTCTGCCTGATATTCTCAGTGTTGCACAGGTACGTCAGGCTTTAAGCATCGGTAGGGTAGGCGTATATAAGCTGTTGACCTCCGGAAAGATCCATTCCTTTAAGGTGGGTAATGTCTATAAGATTCCGAAATCATCCTTGATTGAGTTTGTTGATCGAAGTTCGGGGAATAGGGAAGGAGATGATTAAATGACCGGAAGCCTGCAAGAGAAAAATGGTAAGCTTTACGCCGTATTGAATTTCAGGGATGAGGAAGGTAAACGCGTTCAGAAGTGGATTCCGCTGAATTTGCCTGTAAAAGGCAACAAACGAAAAGCCGAGGTTATGCTTCAGGAATTACTTCTGCAATATCAAGGCTTGGATAATATTGAGCCAATCAATATGCCGCTTTCCCGGTTTATAGCAAACTGGATTGAGTATGATCGTCCCCATATTAGTATGACCACTTATAATCAATACATAAATATGTTGAATTCGCATCTGATACCTTACTTTGATTCAAAGGATATAACCCTGAGCAGTTTAACTCCGGGAGATCTCGAGGATTACTATAGGTATAAAGAAGCTCAGGGGTTGAGCCCCAACACGGTTATCAAGCATCACGCGGTGATCAGAACTGCACTGCAGTGGGCGGTCAAACATCGGTACATCAGATACAATCCTGCCGATCTTGCCGACAAGCCGGTACGGATTCATTATCAACCCAATGATCCATATTCGGTTGAGGAGATCACCCAACTTCTGTATCTTACAAGGGATGAGCCTATTGCCGTACCGATATTCCTTGCTGCTTTTTATGGTTTGAGAAGATCCGAAATACTGGGACTTCGCTGGTCATCCATTAATTTTGAAACAGGCTGGATTCATATTGAAACTACCGTGGTGAAAGAAAAGATCGGTGATAATATCGTCAGTACGGTGAGAGAGCAAACTACCAAAACTCAGTACAGCAGACGCGCTCTCCCGCTTTGTCCGTATACGTATAACTACTTTCAAAGTGTTAAAGCCCATCAGTTGATGCAACAACAGATATGCGGAGCATCATACAACAGGGTGTATCTGGATTTTGTATGTGTGGACGATATGGGTATGCTGCTGCAGCCGGACTTTGTAACTCAAAAGTTTCAGAAGATTTTGATCAAATACGGATTGCGACCGATTCGTTTTCACGATCTTCGTCATAGCTGTGCGACGATAATGCTGTATCTGGGATATTCGCTTAAGGACATTCAAACCTGGCTTGGGCATAGTAGTTTTAACTTTACGGCGAACACTTACATTCATTCATCGAAAGAATCACATATGCAGATGG
>JAZUBE010000152.1:0-3347 GCA_045638325.1 Eubacteriales bacterium | reverse complement strand
TTGAGGTTATTCTGCAGGTTCAAGTGCCGTGAACAATTATGTTATTGCTCAGGGCGGTGGTACTCTTATTTTTGACGTGCTTGTAGAGTCATACAGTACTCCTTCAGCGGGACTGTTCTCTCAGATCGCTGTATTTACCAGTGACACCAATTTCAACTATGCCGCATATAATTTCGGCAAGGGTGCTTTTACTGCAGGTGAAGGTACTAACTGGATAACTGCAGATCAGACCAGTAATTTCAATTGCTATGTGTCCCGTGATTATAAGCTTGAGAAAAACACATGGTATGAGATGGCATTTCAGTTTAACGGTAATGAAGTGATCATTTACCTTGACGGTGTTCCCATGGTTGCGACTACTGTAGATAAGGTGGAGCATAAGTACTTTATCCTTTATCCTCAGTTCTGTACCGTGCTTATTGATAACATCCGTGTTTGCGGTAAGGATTATAACGTGCGCGACAGATATGGTGATGTTAATACAACTGCTGATTTCAAAGGTATAACTTCCGTATCCGCTATTTCTGCATGGGATTTCGATTCTACTTATACTATTTCCCAGAACGGACGTCCCATGACAGGTATCGGTGATATGCTTCCCAAGAGAACCGTAGCTCCTTCCATTTCCGGTAATTATCTGCAGTATAAGGAGTCCGGCGGAAGCGGTATTGCTACTTTGAACAGAGATTTCACGAATTATAACGGATTCGTATACGTTGAGGATATCCGTGTTGACAGAAAATCTGTCGGTGCAAACTTCAGCGTAAGATTTGGCTCCAACTATATTGCAGGATATGACTGGGATAATGCATGCTTTAAGATCGGTATGAGATCCGGATACGGATTCAGTACATCAGCTGCATATAACTATGCCGTTGCAGATTATACCCTTGAAATGGGAACTACTTATGAGTTTGCAGTAAGACAGGTCGGTAGTCTTGTTTGTATCTATCTTAATGGTGTTATGATCACGAGTGCAACAAATGACAGCTTTGTTGCAGGCTTCAATAATATCCAGATCAATCACTACAGACTTGGAGCTTCTATTGATAACGTTGTTATTGCATATTCCGATTATGATGTTAAAGAAGCTTCCGGCAACCCTCTGAATAAATTTACCTTTATTGAGACTGATGATTATCTTAATGATGTTTGCGGACTTAACATCGGAACCGCAGGATATGGTTATTCCGTTGTAAAAGGTGGTACTGTACCCGTAGTATCCGTTGACAGCGTTGAGGCTGTGGATGGTAGCGCAACTGTTGGCGTTTCTCTTTCAAATTGCCCCGGATATGATGCTTTTGAGCTTTCTATCGCTTATGATTCTGCAATTACAGTATCTGATGTGAAAGTAAAAGATATTCCCGGAGGTGTAAGCGCAGTATCTCCTACTACCGCTAATCCTATCGTAGTAGCATGCGTAACCGATGGTACAGGCATTACAGATGCTGACATCCTTGACATTACTTTCTCTGTTCCCGAAGGACAGGGCGAATATGATGTAACTGTTACCGTTACTCCTTACATCAATGATGTTCCCGTAACTGTTATCAGTGGTACCGGTAGTGTGACTGTTCCAAGAGCAGCTCTTACATACGGTAAGCCCGATGGTCTTTACTATGACGGCGAGTATGTGATGTGGAACCCCATGGTCGATGCTGACTATTATGAGGTCTACGTATTATACAGAAGAAACAACAGAGACAGAGAAGAGCTTATTGATACCACAGGCGGTACCGATATTGAGTTCTACTTCGAAGATTATTACTCAAATGACGGCGAGTATAAGATAGTTGTCAAGGCGTATGATCCCGACTGCGAGGTAATGGGTATATCAGATCCTATCTCACTTATCTATGTTGACGGTGTAATCTATACAAATCCCTCCGATTATGCTGATGTTCTTTATGATCAGCTTCTCGATCTCATCGACGGAAGAGAGTACAGTGATGCAAATCAGGATGTAGTAGACGGTATTCTCGACGAAGCATATGATGCTCTCAGTGATGCAGATTACGCTACAATGCTTACTCTTTACGATCAGTATTATGCTGAACTTGATGCTGTTCCTACAGGGGATGACGTTGTTGTTGAGATCCTCCGCGGTGATGCGAACGGAGACGGTACCGTAAACTCTGCTGACGTTACACTGGTAAGCAGAAAACTTGCCGGTGCAAGTGTTGAACTTGCCGAGGGTGCTGATTACAACGATGACGGTGCTGTGAATTCCACTGACCTCGTTCTTGTTCGCAGACATCTTGTAAGCTGATTAAAATAAAGGTTAATAATGTTGAATAATAACAAAAAATCAATTGAAGAAACGAATGATATCGATGGCGATATTGTTCTCGGGATATCCGAGAATGCAGGCGATCGAAATGATGTTTCTTCCAAAGCAAAAATTACTGACAATATGACTGAAACTGAAGCATCCGGATATACTCCGGATGCTTCAGTAACGGATAAGACTTCATTCGGTGGGGTATCTGCTTTTTTTAAGAAGATATTTGGCAAAAAGAAGGATAAACCGGCGAGACGACGCTGGTATATGAGATCGCCGAAAGAGCGTCTCGCAACTATGATCCCGGGACTTATAATGCTTGTGGTATTGGTAATAACATGGGTGCAGGCAAGGAATGTTATCGCTTATGATGATTCATATACCACCGAGCTCAATCTGTCTCTGGGAATTACAGCTGCGGCACTTTTCATCGGTGTTTTCTGTGTTCGTCTCGGGAGAATTCTCGGCTGGCTCGTTACAGCGGCAACGCCGGCTGCGGCTTTTTTGCTTACCGAATTCTTTACGCATAATCCTTTTGAGATGACAAAGCCTATTGTTATCACGAATCTTATCTTCTACTATGGTACAGCGGTGCTTGTGCTGTTCCTTACGGGAAGTATGAAGGCCTCTGTGGTGACTACTGCAGGACTCCCTATGTTATTTGGTCTTGTCAATTATTATACACTTGAGTTCAGAGGTTCTCCGCTGTTCCCATGGGATATTGCATCTGCAGGTGTTGCTGCGGATGTTGTAGATAACTACAGTATCGTTATCACATGGCATATCTGTTTCCTTATTTGTGCCTTCCTGTTTATAATAATGCTCGGCCTGCTTTGCACTCCGAGAATTAAGCTTAGCTTGTGGTGGCTTCGTGCTCCCGTGTCCGTCTTTGCTGCTGTCGCTCTTGTTATGACAGGTTCATTCGTTCAGGTGGACGGAATCAGTGAGCTTAAAATGTATCCGTATCTGTTCTCACCCAAGCAGGTGTCCAAGAAAAACGGTGCAGCTGTTACTTATGCGTATACTCTTCAGTTTACAGGTGTTCAGAAGCCTGAGGGGTATAGTC
>JAZUBE010000151.1:0-5183 GCA_045638325.1 Eubacteriales bacterium | reverse complement strand
CGCAGCGTATATCCTCAGTCGAGCACGCAGATAAGATAATAGTGCTTGATGACGGTGAGATAAACGGCATAGGTACTCACGAGGAGCTCCTCAGCAGTTGTGCAATATACAGAGAAGTGTACGAATCTCAGACGAAGGGAGGAGAGGATAATGAATAACGGAAAAATGGGTCCCGGTCCCCGTCCGGTAGGTCCCGGAGGACCTCGTCCCGGGCAGATGGGACCACGAGGCGAGAAACCGGATGCAAAAACGGTAAAACGCACCTTTGCGTATCTTCTTGATTACAAATGGCGTCTTATTGCAGTAGTTATCTGCATAATAATAAGTGCTCTTGTCAGCGTTGTGTCGTCACTGTTTCTCAAGACTCTGATCGACGGATATATCAAACCTCTTCTGACTGAGAGTTCCCCCGATTATTCGGGACTTCTGGTTGCCATTCTTACGATGGGTGGTATCTATCTTGTGGGAGTACTTGCGGGACTTACCTATAACCTTATAATGGCTACCGTAACCCAGGGTATTCTCAAAAATATCAGAGACAAGATGTTTGCACATATGCAGACTCTCCCCATAAAGTATTTTGATACAAATACTCACGGCGATATCATGAGCCGTTATACAAACGATACGGATACTCTCCGTATGATGATATCCCAGTCCATTCCTCAGTCTATCTCGGCTGTTATTACCATAGTCAGTGTGTTTGTGTCTATGATAATTCTAAGTCCATGGCTGACTCTGCTTGTAGTTGGACTTTCAGCTGTGACTGTTCTTTTGTCAGGTAAGATTGTAGGACGCAGCGGTACTCACTTTGTGCGCCAGCAGAAGTGCCTCGGAGATATGAACGGTTACATTGAGGAGATGATCTCCGGACAGAAGGTAATTAAGGTGTTCTGTCATGAGGACGAAGCAAAAACGGAGTTTGACCGTCGCAATGAAGAACTTTGCGGTGCGGCAACCGAGGCTAACAAATATGCAAACTATCTCGGCCCCATCATGAATAATATGGGTCATCTCCAGTACGTCATCATCGCAATAGTCGGAGGAGCACTTGCAATAAGCGGTGTGGGAGGACTTACCGTAGGCTCTATAGCATCCTTCCTCCAGCTCTCAAAATCCTTTAATCAGCCTATAAGCCAGGTATCACAGCAGTTCAACGCCATTATCATGGCACTTGCGGGTGCAAAGCGTATCTTTGAGATAATGGATGAACCCTCTGAGACAGATGAAGGATATGTTACTCTCGTAAATGCCGAGGAAAAGGATGGAGTGATTGCGGAGGCGGATCACCGCACGGGAATGTGGGCATGGAAGCATCCTCACTCCGACGGAAGTGTGACATATACGAAGCTCGCCGGACAGGTGCGTCTCAGCGAGGTGGACTTCGGATATACCGAGGATAAGATGGTACTCCATGATATCACCATTTACGCAGAGCCCGGACAGAAGGTCGCTTTCGTGGGCGCAACAGGTGCGGGAAAGACGACTATCACTAACCTTATCAACAGATTCTATGATATTGCCGACGGTAAGATAAGATATGACGGCATCAATATCAATAAGATAAAGAAAGCTGACCTCAGACGTTCTCTCGGTATCGTTCTGCAGGATGTAAACCTGTTTACCGGAACTGTTATGGATAATATCCGTTATGGTAAGCTTGATGCTACTGATGAAGAATGTATCGCTGCTGCAAAGCTTGCGGGTGCGGACTGGTTTATTTCCATGATGCCCGATGGCTATAATACGGTCATTGACGGCTCCGGCTCCGATCTCTCACAGGGACAGAGACAGCTTATCTCCATTGCAAGAGCCGCAGTTGCAGATCCTCCCGTAATGATCCTCGATGAGGCTACCTCATCTATCGATACCCGTACCGAGTCTATCGTTCAGGCGGGTATGGACAGACTCATGCACGGCAGAACGGTATTCGTTATCGCTCACCGCCTTTCTACTGTCCGCAATTCCGATGTTATCATGGTGCTCGACCACGGACGTATAATCGAGCGTGGCAGCCATGACCAGCTTATTGCCGAAAAGGGACAGTATTACAGACTTTATACAGGTGCATTTGAACTTGAATAAGTATAAAAAGGAGTCTCCGGACTCCTTTTTGTCATTTGTTGAAAAGGTTTGCGCTTGACAAATATAATGACGTAATATAAAAAATGAATAATATTTGTAATTTACCGTAAGTTTTGCGAGTGAATTACGATTTAATTATTGAAGAATAAATTAAAAGGAGGATATATCCATGAAAAAGCTTGTTTCTTTTATTCTTTCTGTGATGATCGTCCTTGGCTTTGTTTCCGCATTACCTGCTTTTGCAAAGGACAGGATCATCGGCGATGTCAACGGTGACGGCGCAGTTTCCCTCGCAGATGTGATCTCCATATACCGTCATTATTTCAAGTATGAGACACTTTCTTCTGATACAGCCGACATAAATGGTGATTCAAAAGTAAATCTTTTGGATGCAGCTGTACTCATGAAGCATTTGACGGGGAATGATACCGTTATAGATACAGAGTATACAGATGCTCCTCCCACCGGGTATGAGAATCTTCCCGACGGAAATATGATAGATACAGGATTCTTCATTGAGGCTGATCCGATCTTTCAGAGCGAACTGTATTATGAGGACAAACTTACACTTAAGCTGTACCGGAGAAACAGCAGTCTGTGTGATGCGTTTGTGTATTCTCTTTATGTGGATTATTCGGACGGACTCGTTCTTGACAGTATAGAATATAACTCCGAGAATATATCATTCGTATATTCCGATATGTCTGTAAGCCCGGTGAAGATCCTTTGTGCAAATAAAAGTCTTTATTTTCCGAAGGATAAACGGCTTGTTGCAACACTGACGTTTTCCGTTATACGTAAGGATGATATAAACGTGAATGTAGGTATCGGGGAAGCAGTCAATATGGATTACGAAAGGTTCACAGCCGAGGATTTTGATTTTTCGGGATTCACATGGGAGATGGGCGATCTCAACTGTGACGGCAGACTGACTCTTTCGGATGTGTCTGAGGCACTGAAACATATTGCCGGATGGTACTGCTCATGCATGGGATTTAGTACTTATCCTGTGGATTTTAACGGTGACGTAAAGCTTACCCTTACCGATGTGTCAGCAATGCTTAAAAAGATCGCAGGCTGGGAGAATTATTCAGGTCGTTTATAAGTGTATCATACATATAAAATTCAGGATGTAAATATCAAAAAAACTCCCTTCGGGGAGTTTTTTGTAAACAATGGATTTTACTATTGATTTATCTATAAAAAAAAGGTATAATTATTTTATATCGTTTTTCGATAAAAACACATAGTAAGGAATAAATATGAAAAAAATTATTTCAGCTCTGCTTGTAATTGCAATGATGTTCAGTGCAGTATGTATGCCTGTGTCTTCAGCAAAGATCCATATGAATATAAGCTTCGACGATACGGAGGAGCTTGTTTCTGAGTTTATATATGACTCTTTCTATATTGAGGAAGGTAAGCTTTGCGGGTACTCCAAAGCGGATACTCTTCAGAGCATGCATTATATCGGAGACAACGGATGCTTTGCTGAGTCGGGAAATGTCTGGCTTACTTATGATGCAAAGATGACACTTAGTATTGCAGATGATGAGTTAAGTGAAAATGACAGATTTATAAGTCTTGTTTACTGCAATGATAATCCCGTGTATGCAGGAAAAGAAAGAGACAGATCGTATATTTCATTTATTTACGATGTTGATGAGGGCTGCTTCTTCCTGAACGAAGGATGGGATCACACAGATGAATCGGAAATGCTCATGTCTCCCGTGTATATGGATATAGATACCGACGGCGAGGAGTTTTTTGATTTCGGTATTTCCATAGGAAGAGACCGTGTGCGTTGCTTCTATAACGGCAGTCTTATATTTGATTTTAAGGATACAAAGAATGAGTATTTTATCGGACATGACGTTCCCTCACCTTTTGTATTCCGTCATAATGGCAATTACATAGAGAGTACAGGCGTCATCGTAGCTGATATGGGATATCTTTATCCTTGTGCTGATGAGCCTGCGCTCCTGAGTATCGAGGGCTTTTATCTCAGACCTGTTCCGTCTGAGTCCTCGGAGAGCACACTCGTGTTTGATCTCTGCTTCAATGATGTGAATAAGTGCGGTGTTTACGGGGTTGGACTTTCCCTTGATTATTCGGATAATCTTTCTCTTTCATCTGTGAAAAAGATGTATACGAAAGAGGGAATATATACATATAGTGAAAGTGTAGATGTTAAACCATATACAATACTCTGGGTAAGCGGAACGGCAAGTCTTCCTTATAGTGAGACCACCTTGCTGAGGTTGACATTTAATGTTACAGATCCTGAGGGAGGAGTAAGGATCGGTCTTGTTTATGAGCCTGACAATGCGGCTGGTGGATATAACGGAGTTCCGTTCAGCGAGAGTGATGTTCCTGTAATGGGATACATGATGTATTCTGAGGATCAGATCGGAAAAATGCTCAAGGGTGAGCATAAAATGGTAACCTATTCTTCAAAGGGTGTGACCTGTGAAGAAGACGGATGGACCATAAAGATGTGCGAGAATTGTTATTATACCACTAAAACTGTATTTCACGCACGGGGACACGATGTTTATACAACAAGTAAAAAAGCTACTTGTACAAGAGACGGCTGGACTTCGGAGAGATGTTATTACTGCGGTATGGATAACCGTGTTGTGGTTCCTGCAACCGGGCACTTCTCAACGAACCATTCCGGTAAAAATCCTACCTGTACCGAATCGGGATTTGCACCGTATGAGACCTGCGATAAGTGTGGCTATTCATCATACAAGACAATTCCCGCAACAGGCCATTCAATGATAGAGCATACCGGAAAACCTGCCACTTGTACTCTTCCGGGACACAAGACGTACGAGACCTGTGAAAACTGCGATCACACAACTTATAATGAAAATACAGTGATCCCTGCAACAGGTCATGCTATCGTAAACCACGACGGCAAGGCGGCAACCTGTACCGAGAATGGACATAAGGCATACGAAACCTGTAAAAACTGTGATTACACAACATTCGAAGAGATTTCCGCAACAGGTCATGCTATCGTAAATCACGACGGTAAAGCGGCAACCTGTACCGAAAACGGATACAAGGCATACGAGACTTGCGAGAACTGC
>JAZUBE010000150.1:0-3191 GCA_045638325.1 Eubacteriales bacterium | reverse complement strand
ACTCATATCCTTATCTTTCTTATTCCGGGGCTACAATAAAACATGTAGGAATACGTCTGGGAGTTGTAAATGCCTTGTATTTGTTTATAAGTCCCATTCTCTGATATTCATCAAGATTTGTTTTATCAAGTCCGTATTTATCGTAAAAATCCCTGTAATACATAAGGGATGATGATCCGCCGTCAAGCATTCCTGCGCTGATTGCACCATATGATACCATTACATCGATAACATCATTGTGCGTAGCACCGAGGCTACTGGCGGTACGACCGTCAGTTACAAGAAGAATTACGGTACCATCAGCAGTCTGACCGATAGCGGTACGCTGCGCTGTGCCTGTATTATTATCGGCATAGTACATGGTAACATTACCGTTCTCATTTGTAATAAGAGTTTTACCTGTCTGGAAGCATACACCGTCACGTATACCAAGCTCTTCAGCCTCAGCCTTTGTAAGTCCCTCACGGACTATAAGACGATCATTTTTATCAAAGCCCATAAAGGAACGTCTAAGTCCGTCCGACCACACACACTTACCATCAGAATATGTAATACCGATAGGACGTCCGCCGATTCCCATACCACCTGCGTCGGGATATTCACCACCATTAATAGCGGCAACGGCACCGTACTTGTCAGCCATCTCGAATATTCTCATACCCTCATTTGTATCGCTAAAATGATCTGTAGCCACACCGACGCTTATCCTTGAAGGATCACGCACAAGAAGAACATATCCTTTAAAAGTAGGACCGCTTATAGACTCGTATATCATTCCGTCAATAGCATTCGCCCACTTATCCTCAGTTTCTTCTTCTTTCTGTTGTTCGGTGTATTCATCCACGGAGATAACATCTGTGTTTACCTTCTGACTATCCTTCAGGATCTGATCAACGACCTCATCCTCAAGGAAAATACCGGGAACCCATTTTGTCGCACTTGCCTGAAGTGCCGAAAGAACAAGAAAATCACGGATCGTGGGGCTGGGACCGTTAGCGGCAATCGCAAGTCCACCGAAAAGTGTTCCCACAAGGAGTACAATCACGGTGAACAAAGACAAAAGCGTACGACCTATTACTTTTCCGACAGTAAGACGTGATTTTTTTATCACTTCGCCACCGGTGAAGGCTCTGACAATGGTATGGGAACCACCCACGTAAACAAACATGCTGTCGGTATTTTCAAAATTCTGAGACTCGTGTGAAATAACTTCTTTGGATTCTGTTTGATTCACAACACCGGCAATTTCGGTTTCGTTATTCTCGTTTACAGATGTTTCCGGTTCAGTTAAAGTCATTTCCGGCACCTGAGCAGATTCATTCAGATCGCGTGGTGTTTCTGCATTCTTCGACGAAGAAACTACATCTTTCATGGAACGAACCGCACGCTCAGTAGTTTTATCCGATAAAGATATTTTAATCTCATCGGAAGCTTTTTTCTCAGATACAGGAACAGGACGGCCTACGGGACGTCTGACAGTATTTTTTCTCTCAACCTCTGCATTTATTTCCCGCATGGGGACATATATTTTTTCAGTGCCGGAGGAATTCCCCCTCACAGAAAAATCCACCCCGTCTCTTATTATTGCATTTTCACGTCGCAATTCACTGCGTGCACGTTCTGCGCGTCTTGATCTCTTTACGGGGATGGCATCCTCATAGCTGCGATCAACGCTGTTTTTGTTATACATCCGGTTATCCTTTCAAATACGATCAGTATTATTCATCATCTGCTTCTTCGTCATTGAATACCCACTCTCTTTGTATTCTGAAACTGGCAAAATAAAGAAGCAAATCAATAGGTATCTTTATAATTGTTCTTAGCAGTTCGGAGGCTTCAAAGAAATTGCCGATAAAATGCCTCGTGAGTGCCGATATCGCAAGAACAGGTATCGCAAGAGCATAATATCTCAGGATAAGACGTCCTGTTTTTCCCTTTCCTTTAAACACAACATTTTTATTTACGATGAAATTATACATAGAAGAGATGACTCTTGCGGCTCCTGCAGATATTATATCTGCAAAAGGAGCACCGAAAATTCCGAGTATCTTTTGGAACAGGTAATCTCCGGTTATATCTACCAAAAATGATGAAACGGAGCTGAACACATACTTTATAATAAGCGCATATATTCTCGCAGCATCACGTACCGTTCTGAAGTGTGAAGTCTGATTCTCATCTATATAGACAGTCTCGATCTCCACCTCTTTTATGGGAATACCGGCAGGCTTCAGTGCCATGAGCATATTGGACTCATACTCATATCTGTCGCCATTTATACGAGTCATCTTCGGCAGGAACTCTATGGGAATGGCACGAAGTCCTGTCTGGGTATCACGAAGCTCCATACCGAAAAGATATTTGAAAACAAAAGCAGTAATCTTATTTCCTTTACGGCTTCTGGATGGAACCTGAGGCAGATCAAAATTACGGCATCCGAGCACCAAAGCAGGTTCGCCCTCGATCATTGCCTTGGCACAGGCAAGAACGTCTCCCGGACGGTGCTGTCCGTCACCGTCAACAGTAACTACACCGAGAGGCTTTTCATCTCTTTCAAGAATATGTCCGAATGCGGTCTTCATAGCCGCACCCTTCCCTCGGTTTACATCATGTACAAGAAGCGTCACATTGTCGGAAGGCTTCGGAAAATTGTCTTTGAATTCAGGAGCACTTCCGTCATCTATTACGACTATATCGTCAAAACCCGCCTTGATGAGGCCGTCCACGACACCACACAGCTTCTCATCCGGATTAAGCGACGGAACGACAGCGGTAACCCTCATTCTTTCGGAAATGTTTGTTGTATTTTTATCATTCATATTTTATATTCCTCTCCGAAGATTTCTGTTATTTCAGGAAATCCGGTAAAAATTCAGTGGAGACGGTATCGGTAACGTATTTCTTCAGTATGTCAAAACTGGTATAATTGCCGTAATAGGATATTCCGTGAGAAGCAGCCATCTCTGCGGTATATTCTTCCATGAGCCACACCTGATTGTTATAGAAAGATGCGTTAAAATGGAATACGGTAGGAATAAATATAACACTCTCCAAAGAGATATCATTGTATTCGGAACGAACGATATCAAAGGAGATCATTCCACCGACCATATTGTAATCTTCTGCCTGTTCAGCCATAAAATTACCGAGAGAATATACACAAAGAGTTTTACCTCCGTCTTCCCTCTCTA
>JAZUBE010000149.1:0-6830 GCA_045638325.1 Eubacteriales bacterium | reverse complement strand
CTTGTGAGAGCAGGTGTGGGACACCTCATCCTCGTTGACGGTGACTCTGTTGCAGAATCAAATCTCAACAGACAGCTTATCGCTACCACGGATACCGTCGGAATGAGAAAGGTGGATGCCGCTGCCGCAAGAGCTAGAAGTATAAACCCTGCGGTGGAGCTTGAGCTTTACGATGTGTTTTACAATGCGGAAAATGCCGATAGCGTTGATCTGTCGGGTGCTGATTATGTGTGTGATGCGATAGATTCCGTGAAGTCGAAAATGGAACTTGTAAAAAGATGCAGGGATATGGATAAGCCCGTTATATGCTGCCTCGGCACGGGGAATAAGCTGGATCCGACAAGGCTTGAGGTGTCCGATATCTATAAGACGGATGTGTGTCCTCTTGCCCGTGAGATCCGCAGACTTTGCCGAAAGGAAGGCGTAAAGTCACTTAAGGTGCTCTATTCAAAAGAGGAACCGGTAATGCCAAAACTACCGCCTGTTGCAGATGATTCGGGGATCGTGCGTCGCACTACTCCCGGAAGTGTATCCTTCGTTCCTTCTGTGGCAGGACTTATTATTGCAGGAGAGGTCATTCGGGATATATGCAGATGAACTACCGTATTATCAGTCTTGAAGAAACCGATTCCACCAACAAATACGTGCGGAGCCTTGCGGATGCAGGGAAGCGGGATGTGTGCGTTATAGCAAAGCGGCAGACTATGGGCAGAGGACGCCTTGGACGCAGCTTTGAATCTCCCGAGGGAGGACTTTACATGAGTTTTATCGTTCCGTTCGATGATAATTCGGGAGACAGCCTTACGGCAAAGGCTGCGGTTGCCGTAGCGCGTGCCGTCGGGGAATGCACGGGACTTTCTTCCGGGATCAAATGGGTGAACGATATTTTCGTGAACGGAAAAAAGCTTTGCGGAATACTGACCGAGGGTGTGTGGAACGGTGACAGAGCAGAGTATTTTATCGTTGGTATCGGAGTGAATCTTCAGGGAGAACTATCCACAGAGCTTTCGGATATAGCAACTACCGTGGAGAGGGAAGGCGGGCGTTTGCCTGACAGGGAAATGCTTGCACGGACTATACTTGAGAAATTTACGGTGTGCGGTGAATTTTACGGTGAATACAGAGACAGACAGATTCTCCTTGGAAAAAGAGTTACGGCACATCGCGGTGACGAGAGCTTTGAGGCTGTGTTTGAAGATATTTCCGATGATTTCGGAGCGGTACTGAGACTTGACGACGGAACGGTAATGAAGCTGTCGTCGGGGGAAATATCACTGAGGGGCAAAGGCGATGACTAAAAGTAAAAGTCTTGCGGGTATCGGATTATGCTCGGGGATACTATGCGCAGTGTCTCCCATAGCAATTCCCATGGGGGATTTGTCACTGTCTCTTGCAACCCTTGCGGTGCTTGTGTCATCAGGAGTGCTCGGAGCATGGAAGGGTATTCTTTCAGTGATGGTGTATCTTGTCATCGGCGGCGTAGGACTTCCGGTGTTTTCGGGATTTACAGGAGGATTCGGCAGACTTCTCGGTCCTACGGGAGGTTTTCTCTTCGGTTATCTGCTTCTTTCATTTGTTGCAGGCCTCGGTAAAGGTCGTGTCATACATATGACGATTGGTACAGTGCTTCTGTATATCTGCGGCACTGTGTGGTATTCTGTATATACAGATGTGCCCGTGCTTGCTGCGGCAGGAGTGTGTGTTCTTCCTTATATCATACCCGATGTACTGAAGATCGCAGTAGCGGCAGTTGCTGTGAGACGCTTGAAAAAGATAATAAAATAAGCTACACGGATCATTTAAGATCTTGTGTAGCTTTTTATTTACCATGCAAGAATGCCTGATGCGGCACCGATAGCCTCATACTTTGACATTCCCGTGCGCAGTGCGGGATGATAGAGCAGACGTACAAGAGTCCAGTCCAGTTCAGATGGACGGTTGTATACGGACTTCCCCTGGTAGAACACACTGTCGATATGCTCGTAAGAATCTCTTGCAAGTCCGAGGGCCTGAAGAAATTCTTCGCAGATAGTGGAATTGCGCTCAGTTTTTTCATCACAGTCGATGGCGGCTCTGGCGCTTATTATCTCACAGGTGTTGACGCTCCAGCTGTACTCCGACATTCCCGAGCAGGCGTCAGTGGCATCATTGAACTTTTCCATCATCTCGGAACGAGGAATGAACATTATTTCAAAGTTCGCATCTGCCGAATTATCCGATTCTGTTATTCCTGGAAATCCTTCGATCGTGTTGAGCTTTACAGAAAGCTCACGTATAAGAGCGACATCCGAATCCTTTGGATTACCTGATATATGGTAAACGATGGAATCCTTCCAGCGGCAAAGCCGTCCCGAGGATGTGCCGAATTCACTTCCGAATGCGATCACGGAGAAATAGTCGAGGATCTCACCTGCGGTGGCGGATTTTATTGATATTCCTCCGTCAGCGGGAGCAGCGGGATCTATGTATTCTGTGATTTCACTTGTAGCTGTCGAGGAGTGTACGGGCTTTTTTTCATTTGTGCCGGAATTACAACAGCATAGCACGAAGCAAAGCGAGACACACAGAGTGATTATTTTAAAGAGTCTGATCACGTCGCACCTCCGCAGTAGTGGGAACGTTGTCAAGAGTCTCTCCGCAAGCTTCCCAGAGAGATGTGGCGGCGGCGGCAAATCTTGCGGCGGCAAAGGAATTACCGCATCTTAAATATTCTGTGATGAGTGCAGGAGCGAATACGTCGCAGAATGACTGCCCCTTTGATGTTATGTCAAGAATACGTCCGTATGTTCCGTCATACAGATAGATCGCTCCGCTGTTCATGCGGAATACAGCATATTCAAAGCTGCATTTTCGTGAAAGCTCAAGAGCAGCACGAAGTGCGGTATCGGAATTGGACGGAGCAATGCCGGTGATAGCGCGGATCGACTTTGCATCTCCTACAAACGCTTTTATCTTTGCGGGCAGGTGGATTTTGTCTGCATCATCCGCATCGGCTATGCTTACATAAAGATCGGATTCTTTTTCAAAGGCGAATTTTTCAGCGGCAACAGCGGAGTCCTTTGAGCCTTCAATTCGCAGGAGCACACAGTCGGGATAGCAGTTGAACGCTTCCTCAACATCACCGGAGGTGAGGTTTGAAGCGGCGCCTTTGTAAGATATGGTACGTACATCTGAAGCATCTTCATCTATCACAACACTGAGAGATGTGGCGCAGACACGGTCACGCACCATGAATCTTGTATCGACACCTTTACTTTCAAGAACAGATATAAGTTTTGTGCCGTTTGAATCCTGACCAACTCTTGCAAGAAGTACCGATTCGACGCCCATTCTTGCGGCGGCAAGTGCAGCGGCACCTGCAAGACAGTCGGGAGCATAGGCGTACTTTGTTCCGTCTGTTTTTTCACCTGCATAAGGAAGACGCTCACATCTGAGTCTGAGTCTCACTCCTGCAGAGCCTATAACAAGAAGCCTTTTTTTCATAAACGGTACACCTTCTTTCTATATAAACAATGTCCTTTTATTTCTTGTTTTTTAGTTTCTTTACCACGAATTCGCCGAGTCTGTACAGACCGTCGATCACTCCTCCGAGAATAAGCGAAAGAGTGAATACGGTGAGAACGATAACGGGGGCGAATTTTATTCTCTGTGACATTACGGGGAGCTTTTCCTTGAATACCGGATAGAAGATCACATCGAATATCTGACTTACGAGATATGCCGCAAGAGTCCAGCCCGATACTATCTCAAGTAGCTTACGGACAGGGGAGGGGAGTCCTCTCATATCTCTTGCCGAAATGAACGAGAACAGAAGCACGGCAACAGCCGCTACAGTGAGTGATCCGTTGGTGAGGAATGCACCGTAGAAAAACTCACCGCCTCTGTGCCTGTAGAAATAATAGGCACCCGAGAGAGCCGCAGCTATGACGAGGATAATAAGATTCATCCATTTGCTCAGCTTCAGGGGGAATTCTCTCAGATAGCATCCGATGAAATAGTAGGTAACAGGGTAAATGGTTGTCCACCATGCGGGTATCAGCTTGTTGAAAGAACGGTCTGCCGAAGGCATCGACCACCAGCCGTCTGTAACGAAATTGAATGTGTTGAGGATTCCGGGGAGGGAGGTAAGTACAAGAAAAGTTGCCACGAGAATGAGCTTTTGCCTGTGGTTTTTCATTCCGTGATAGGCTGCATTGAGAAACGGTATCATCAGAAACAACCCGAAGTACATCTCCATGTACCACCCGTAATCACTTGCGGTGAAATCAAGTATATGACGTACATTTGAGAGGATGTCAGCAGGATATGCGTACTTGATTATCTTGAATATGAGACACGCCGCACCTGCGAGGATATATGTTGCTGCAGGGCGGATGATACCGGAGTAATATTTTTTCGAGACTGTCTTGTTCGTCTGCAGATATCCCGTGAGCATTATGAACAGAGGAACACAGCATACCGCAACGGAGTATACCATGCTCATGAGAAGCATCATCGGACCGCCAACAGCCATTTTGTTGTAATCGGAAAGAGAGAAAAAGTGAACGGATACAACGAGAAAAAACGCCATGATCCTGAGCACGTCAAGAGAGGGATTTCTGATGGGTTTTGAGTTTACCTGAGTCACTTTTGCACCTCCTTCGTATACACATAACTATACATATTATATTGTACCACCCCAGAGCCCTGCCGTCAAGTGTAATAACGGTCAAAAACATGTGTAATTATAAAAACTCCTTGACAATTCCGTAAAGTCCGTGTATCATAAACTCATAAAACAATAAACAAAAGTGAGGTAACAGTTATGGAAGTAAAGATCAAAAAGCTCCGTGAGGACGCAAGAATCCCCCAAAGAGGTACCGACGCTGCAGCAGGTGCCGATCTGTATGCGTGCTTTGACGGCGGATGGATAGACATTGCCCCCGGGGATACTGTCATGATCCCTACGGGACTTGCAGCGGAGATTCCCGACGGATATGCGGGGCTCATCATGGCGAGAAGCGGACTTTCCGTAAAGCGTGACCTTGCTCCGGCGAATAAGGTCGGACTGATCGACTCGGATTACCGCGGTGAGATCATGGTAGCGCTCCACAATCACGGCGCTGTACAGCAGACTGTTGAATTCCACGAAAGAGTTGCACAGCTCATGATCGTGCCCTATGTCAAGGCGGATTATGTTGAGGCGGATGAGCTTTCCGATACAGTCCGCGGAGAGGGCGGCTTCGGCTCTACCGGAACGAAGTGATTTGCGATTGGTTTTGCTTTTTTGCGGGGAATTACTATCCCGGAAGATTTTATAAAATAAGAACAGGGAGAAGCTTTTCGGTAAAGCTTCTCCCTTAAAATTTATCATATTATTATGCTCTGCCCTCTACTGTCTGCACCTTCAGAAGATTTGTGGAACCGGAGGTGTTGAGCGGTACACCTGCGGTTATGACTACGGTGTCACCGGGTGTTACAAGATCGATCTGCTTTGCGCAGTCGATTGCGTGAAGGAACAGACTGTCTGTATCCTCCTGACTTCTTGCGAGAACGGGGAACACTCCCCATGAAAGGGATAACTGATGGAATGTTTTCTCAACAGGAGTTGCAGCTATAATATGCTGGAAAGGACGGAATTTTGAAACTCGCCTTGCGGTGTGTCCCGACTTTGTAACTGCGATTATTGCTCTTGCACGCAGATCTCTTGCAGTCGTGCACGCCGCATCGCAAAGAGCATTTGTGGTGTCGTTTACATCATTGTCGTGAACGATTCCACTGTAGGCATCCATGTCCATGGCATCAAGCTCAGCCTGCTCTGCTATCCTTGCCATTACCTTTACAACAAGCGAAGGGTGAGCACCCATGGCGGTCTCTCCCGAAAGCATTACTGCAGATGTGCCGTCAAATACCGCATTTGCAACATCGGTGATTTCGGCTCTTGTGGGAGTCGTGCTCTGTATCATGGATTCAAGCATCTGAGTTGCGCATATTACCATTTTTCCCGCCATGTAGCATTTGCGGATGAATCTTTTCTGAATACCGGGCAGACGCTCGTACTCGATCTCAACACCCATGTCGCCTCGTGCCACCATGATACCGTCTGAATAACGGAGTATTTCATCAAAATTGCGTACGCCCTGGATGTTCTCGATCTTTGCGATGATCTTTATGCTGTGACCACCGTTGTAATCAAGGAATTTTCTTACCGCGATAACGTCTTCCTTTGAGCGCACAAAGGATGCGGCAACAAAATCAACATCCTGCTCGATACCAAACAGAAGATCAGCCTCATCGGCGGGGCTTATGTAAGGCATATCAAGCGCCACATTCGGCACATTCACGCCTTTGTGAGTTTTGATAGGGCCGCCGTTTTTAACAATGCAGTGTATCTCAGTGTCCGTGGTCTCATCTACGGTGAGACGTATACGTCCGTCATCGATAAGCAGAGAGTCCCCTTGCTTCACCTGAGAGGGAAGTTCTTTGTAGGAAACGCTTACGCGGCTGTCATCCCCTTCGATATCGGCAGTAGTGAAAACAAAAGGCTGTCCGTCATGAAGTACGGCACCGTCCTTTACTTTACCGAGTCTGATCTCGGGACCTTTTGTATCAAGAAGCACTGCAGCAGGAAGCTTCAGCTTGTCCCTTACACTGCGGAATGTTTCTATGGTTTTTCTGTGTTCTTCGTGGGTCCCGTGGGAGAAATTCAGTCTTGCGACATTCATTCCGGCTCTGAGCATTTCGGTGAGCGCCGCTTCTGTAGTGCTTGCGGGTCCGAGGGTGCAGATTATCTTTGTTCTTCTCATGGTTGTCCTTCCCCTGTTCTGTCATCATACATTTTATATCTATAT
>JAZUBE010000148.1:0-2087 GCA_045638325.1 Eubacteriales bacterium | reverse complement strand
TCAACCTCGGAGATGCATCAAGAGTACTTCAGTATATCGCAAAGTGGGATGTTGTGCTTGGTAACAAGAAGGTCATGATCGATACCAATCCTCAGATCGCCAAGAGCGAGGATAAGGGGATCACTCTCTGGTTTGACCATGTTACAAATAAGCTGAGACGTGACGATGCTACTTCTACCGGTGAGACCACATACGTGATCTATGCCGCGAAGAATGAGGCTGAGGATGGCCTCATGTATGTGACGACCATGAATGAATATGCGGATCTTCATGTGTCGGTGACTGATTTCAGAAATTCCTACGGCGATACAGTTTCTGCTGAGGCTTTCGCATTCCATTATGTGGATATGGGTATAAACGGATATCTCCCCGATGCAATGATGCCCGATGAGTCTGCGTATAAGGCTGAGGTCGAGGTTGGAAAATCTCAGGGATATGTTATTAAAGCAAGCACTCATGAGGATACCTGTGAGGGACTTTATGAGGCTACTGTAAGCCTGAAATCAGGAAATGCCGAGGTAAAGCGTGCAAAGGTGTACCTCAACGTATGGAACTTCACTCTTGATGATGCTGATGCATGTGACACCGCATTCGGACTCGGTAGCGGACAGGTTGCTCTTTCCCACGGAATGACAAACGCTTCTCAGGAAGAAAAGCTGCAGATGTTCAAGAATTACTACGACTTCCTCCTTGAAAATCGTATCAACGGCTATACTCTCCCTGCGGATATAATGACCGAGGAGGGACAGGCGTATCTTAATGACCCCAGAGTCCATACCTTTGTTATTGCAGGACACGGTTACGACGGATCGATGAACAGATCCGATGAGCAGATCGCAGAGTATTACGAGCTTCTTCAGAAGAATCCCGAGTGGCTTGAGAAGGGTTATTTCTATTACCTTGACGAGCCTCTGCCCGATGACAGACTTCCTAACAATAAGACGGCTTATTACAGTATTGAGGAAAAGTACAACCTTATCCAGAGTCAGTTTAATGGCGGTTGGCAGATGATTCCTCTTGAGACTTGCCACGGTTACAATCTTACTGATGATTTCTACGCAAGAACCAAGGGATTCGTGCAGGTGTACTGCCCCAAGAGCTACGCATTCACTCCCGAGAAGTATAGAGATACACCCGGTGCGCAGGTGTTCCTCACTGCGGAGGATACCGCAAAGCACGGTACCTTTGAGGAAGTTATCGACTCATGGGTAGCGGATGGTACTATCAAGAAGCTGTGGTGGTACTTCTCCTGCTCTACCATGAATCCATATCCTAACTACAATGCAGAGTCTGCAGGAATTCTCCCCCGTGTATCAGGTTGGCAGCAGTATATGTACGATGTAGAGGGAATCCTCTACTATGCAACTCAGGAATACAACGCACGTATCTTCGATGATATTAAATATCCCAACGGAGTTTACGGTGACGGAATCCTCCTTTATCCCGGATTCAAGTATCCCGGTCAGAAGAGCATGGATCAGACGCTTGACGGACCTATCGGCTCTGTTCGTATCGAATATATCCGTGACGGTATTGAGGATTTCATGTATCTGAGAATGGCTGAGCGCATCGTTGGTGAGGAGAAGGTGAATGAGATCATCAATAAAGTAACCCGTGATATGCTTGACTATACTACGGATACCGATGTTCTCCTTGCGGCTCGCGCAGAGCTTGCCGAGATTATAATGGCAGCTGAGAAATAATTCTCAAAAAACGAGAAAAACAAAGAAATAACGAGAAAAGCGGAGCTTTTGCTTCGCTTTTTTCTTGTAATCAGATGTGAGGGATCAAGTTTGACTTTCTTTGACTTTGACTTTCTTTGACTATTGGTGTAAAATAAAATCACAAAGGTCAAAGATAGTCAAACTATCGTGAAAGGAGAATTGTATGCCGATATCGGACAGTATTGCAAAAATAATAGAGCAGATGCTTGAGGAGGGCGATGGGATTGCTGAAGTAAGACGAAGTGATCTTGCGGCAAGGCTCGGATGTGTGCCAAGCCAGGTGACATATGTTATCACGTCGAGATTCACCCCCGAGAGAGGGTATATTACTGAAAGCAGACGTGGCGGCGGCGGATACATCCG
>JAZUBE010000147.1:0-2096 GCA_045638325.1 Eubacteriales bacterium | reverse complement strand
AGACCGCTTGGCCTCCGACTTGGTGCTGTAGATGCTATGATGAGTGGTAGCGGACCGTCTGTATTCGGTATATTCGATTCGGAAAGAGAAGCAAAAATGGCTGCCGATAAGGCAGGAAGCATCGCAAAAGCATTTGTATGCAGACCTGTGGGAGAGATGGGAAATGAGTGAATACATCAAAACCATACGCCAAAAGGTAGGTCACGATCCTGTGATACAGTGTGGAGCCAGTGTTATAGTTATAAATGAAGCAGGTGAACTTCTTCTTCAGCTTCGCCGAGACAACGGAATGTGGGGATATCACGGAGGTTCCGTTGAGCTTAATGAAAAGGTTGAGGATGCCGCCGCAAGAGAGCTTTTTGAGGAAACGGGACTCCGTGCAAACTCACTTGAGCTGTTCGGCGTATTTTCGGGAGAAGAAATGGCGTACACATATCCAAACGGAGATGTTGTATCAAACATAGATACAGTATTTCTGTGCCGTGATTATTCGGGTACACTTACTCCACAGGAAAACGAAGTATCGGAGCTCCGTTTCTTCCCCGTCACCTGTCTCCCCGAAAATATATTTTCCGCAAATATTCCTGCACTTACGGAATACATGAAAAGGTTTGCGAGATAATGCTTTTACGTCGTGTAATTTCATTGTTGTTCCCTCCGACATGTGCCTGTTGCGGTGAAGTATCCGGTTCTGATATTGAAGGTGATCTGTGCGGCAGTTGCCGTGAAAAGCTCAAATCAGACTACATATCTGTCTGTCCGAAATGTCATCACAAACCCGGAAACTGCATCTGTGCTCCCGATGTTATCGGAAGTGACTCCAACCGTTCTCCTTTTACCAATGTATATCCGCTGAGTTTTGATGGGTATTACACGGGATACGACAAAGATTCATCGGTATCCTCTCTTGTATACCGAATGAAACGGCAACGAACATCAGGTGCAGCGCTGTTTTTCGCTCGTATTATTGCAAGAACTGTATCACGTGAGCTAACGATGAGAAAACTGTCACCCGATGACTTTACTATTACTTTTGTCCCGAGAAGCAATACGGCTTTAGCTAAATACGGATTCGATCATATGGAAACTGTTGCAAAGCACACTGCAAAAATGCTCGGATGCAGCTACATTTCTCTTTTCAAACGCAAAGGTGGTACAGACCAGAAAGCTCTCAGCTCTGATGACAGAATAATAAATGCCGAAACAAGTATAATTCTTCCCAAAAAGCGAAGAAAATTTGTACACGGAACAAAGCTCATTCTGCTCGATGATATCGTTACAACAGGTTCATCCATGAGAGCTGCTGTCAGTAAACTATCTTTTGCAGGTGCCGATGTCATAATTCCCGTATCTGCCATGGTCTCAAAAACACATAAAAAATCGACCGTTCAGCATGACTGAACGGTCGATTTGTATTTTTTTCAGTTATATCAGATCTCCGGGATCTCGATCTCGATCTCACGTCCGAGTTTTGCGGACTTGCCGATACCGTCGATGATCGCCTGGTTGTAAAGGATCTGTGATGAAGGAATGGGAGCAGTGCCGCCATTCTGAATAGCCTCAACGAAAGAGCGAACCTTGTGATAGAAGCAGTCACATCCGCCATGGAGAGGAAGTGTAGTCTGAGTCTGCTGTCCTGCAACATCGTGATAAAGAGTCATAGGACCACCTACAGAGCCATTCCAGCAATCTGTGGAAGGAATACGGAGAGCACCCTTCTTACCGTAAATAAGGGTATCACCGGGAGTGTCCATGTGCATTGCCCAGGAGATACGGAAGTCAAGAATGATACCGCCCTCAAGACGAATAAATGCTGCAGCAAAATCGTCTACACTGAATCGGTTTGCATTGTACTCGCCGGAATACTCAACACTCTTTCCGAAGAAATCGGAGGTATAACCGGATACGGTAAGAGGCTTCGGATAACCGATAGCATTAAGTACCATATCAAGGGAGTAGCATCCGATGTCGGCAAGAGCGCCGAGACCTGCGGTTCTGTCCTCGATAAAGCTGGTGCCTCGCTGGTCCTCAGGACCTACGGGAATTCCGCGACGTCTGCCGCCGCCCGTCTGAACGTAGTAGATATGACCAAGAAC
>JAZUBE010000146.1:0-3911 GCA_045638325.1 Eubacteriales bacterium | reverse complement strand
CATGGCTACGATCCGACTTATATGTTGTCATATTTTATACGCATCTGCACGTCTTTATTTTTAACGGTAAAGTATGATCGTGAATGAAGCTGCTCATTACAGCAAAATCGCACCGACTTAATGAGCTCTCCGTCATTTCCTTTATTTATAAGAAAAGTAGGTCGGTACCTCATCAGTGCCCTGGCATCAGGATTGTCAGAGGATGATATAAATATAAAGGAAGATGAAAGTTCCTTCTGTCTGATGTTTGAGGCGAATGCCATACACATCTCATCATCGGCATCGAACAAATAAACATCATATTTTTTCAGTTTTCCCTCTTCCATCTCCATGATCTTTTTCGCCTCAGACGAGAAAGCCAGCTCACCCTTTAATCCGTATTTTTTGAATATCTTATACGTTTTTTCGTAATGTGTTTTTGCATCATCATTATTCCCCATACAGATAAGAACTCTGAGCATTTTCACAAAACCTCCTCTTTTGTTCCATAACAGCAATTTCTTATTTGAATAATTATACAATATATTGTAAATTATACCACAAGATTCCGTCTGTTTCAAGCATTTACGTCAAATTATTACAAAAAAAGTTAACGAAAATGGTAACATCTGTGTACCGTATTATATTTTTTGTGTAAAGGGTAGATTTTTATTTATCTGTGTGCTATAATCAAACAGAACAGATATCTTTGAAAGAAGGTCGTTTAGCTTAATGAAAAAGGTCCTTGTAATCCTCAATCCGCGCGCCGGCAAAATGAAATCAAAAGGCGGACTTTTTACAATAGTTGATAAATTATGTGTTGCGGGATGGAGTGTCACAGTCCAGACAACCCAAAAGCAAGGTCACGCTACCGAACTTGCTGCCGAAGCGAAAAAACTCGGATTTGATCTGATCGTATGCTGTGGCGGAGATGGTACCCTGAACGAAGTCATTGACGGGGTTATGCACTCGGGTTCAGATATCCCTCTCGGATATATCCCCTGCGGAAGCACCAATGATTTTGCAGCAAGTATGGGCATTTCCACAGATATAAACAAGGCTATTGACAACATAATAGAAAACGAGGCCGTATCGCTCGACATAGGAAGCTTCAATGGCAGACATTTCTCTTATATCGCATCATTCGGCGCTTTTACCGCAGCTTCATATTCAGCCCCTCAGAGCAGAAAGAACGCGCTCGGACATTTCGCATATATCCTTGAAGGTATCAAGGATATACGCAGTCTGAAAAAGTATCATTTGTCGGTAAAGACAGACGAACTCTGTGAAGAAGGTGACTACATATTCGGTGCCGTAAGTAATTCAACCTCTGTCGGAGGTATAGTCAAGCTGAGTGACGATATGGTCGATATGAAGGACGGTCTTTTCGAGCTTATTCTCATAAAGTACCCAAAGAATCCGGCTCAGTTCACCCGCATCCTTACAGGTATTCTCTCATCAAACTTTGATAAAGACGTATTCACTTTTGCAAAGACATCACATATTGAGTTCGACACCGCCGGTGATATCCACTGGACACTCGACGGCGAATACGAAAAAGGTGCCGAACACATAGAGGTTATAAATATTCACGATGCCATATTCCTCAAAAAATAGTGTGCTCTCCGTGTATATACAAAACAAGACTGAAAACGCATCCGAAAAATGATAAAATTCTTCGTTTTGCATAGGTTAAATTCCCTTATTCCCATTGACATTAATGCCATCATGGTATATAATTAAAAAGTAGAGCTTTTTGTGACCGACGGAACAGAGTGGAATTGACCACAGTGAAGCAAAAAGCCATTTAGCCGACCGTCTGGGCAAGTTCTACCACACAGGAGAACTGCCCTTTTTTAATATCCAGCTTGCTTTGCGAGTGTCGCGGACATAGTCCGTCGGCATGAGGCGCGAGCAAACAAAGCCAATGTCGGAAAAACCGTAGGTTTTTCGACAAGTTCTTTTAATTTTCATAAACCGGAGGAAATTCATGAAAAAAGTTGCTGTTATCATGGGAAGCGACAGTGATCTTCCCGTAGTAGAAAAAGCTATCAATACTCTTAAAAATCTCGGGATACCGTTTGAGGTACACGTCTATTCGGCGCACCGTACTCCTGCTGAATCCCGTTCTTTTATTGTATCCGCAAGAGAAAACGGATTTGGTGCTATCATCGCCGCTGCAGGCAAAGCCGCGCATCTTGCCGGTGCTCTTGCCGCAGGTACTACTCTTCCCGTTATCGGTATTCCGATCAAGTCCTCTACCCTTGACGGACTTGACGCACTTCTTTCAACTGTTCAGATGCCTTCGGGAATACCTGTTGCTACCGTAGCTATCGACGGTGCCGAAAACGCGGCGCTCCTCGCTGCTCAGATCATCGCTGTTGAGGATAAAGAGCTTGCTGCAAAGCTTGATGCCGCAAGAGAATCATCAAGAGAAAAGGTTCTTGCAAAAGACAAGGAAATAAGCAGCAGATTCTGCTGATCTGAAATCATAAATCTAAGAAAAGGCATGGTTTTTACTCAATGGGTGGATTTTTTGGCGCAGTCTGTAACCACGATGCCGTAGAAGATGTATTCTTCGGCACCGATTACCATTCCCATCTCGGTACCCGCCGCGGAGGAATGGCTGCTTATGATTCGAAGATAGGCCTGCAGAGAGAAATTCATAATATTCAGAATTCTCCCTTCAGAACTAAATTCGAGCATATTTTTGAGGAGATGTCCGGTACATCCGCCATCGGTTGTATCAGTGATACCGATCCTCAGCCCCTTCTCATTCGTTCAAGACTCGGAACATATGCTATCTGCATCATAGGTCTTATAAGAAATGCCGAGTATCTCATAGATCAGTACCTTACCTTCAGCAGTGGACATTTTACTACAATGACAAGCGGTAATATCAACTCTACCGAGCTTGTTGCCGCACTTATCGGACGTAAAAACACTTTCGTCGAAGGTATCAGGTTTGCTCAGGAAGTTATTGAAGGTTCCGTATCGATCCTTATCCTGCGCGACAACGGATCGATCATTGCCGCACGTGACAAATTCGGCCGTATTCCCGTACTCATCGGAAAGAATGATGACGGACACTGCGTATCGTTTGAGTCATTTGCTTATCAGAAGCTCGGATACGAAGACGAACGTGAGCTTGGCCCCGGTGAAATCGTTGAGCTTACAAAAGACAATATCACAGTTCTCTCCGAAGCAGGTAAGGACCTGAAGATCTGTGCTTTCCTCTGGTCTTACTACGGATATTCCTCTTCCAATTACGAGGGTGTCAATGTTGAAGCTATGCGTTACCGTGATGGCGGTATTATGGCTGAGACAGATAAAAAGAACGGTGTTCTCTCAGATATCGACTATATCGGAAGTTTCCCTGATTCGGGAACACCTCATGCGATAGGATATGCAAACAAAAGCGGTATTCCCTTTGCACGTCCTTTCATCAAATATACTCCCACATGGTCACGTAGCTTCACCCCTGCAAAGCAGGTAGACCGTGAGCGTGTTGCTAAAATGAAACAGATACCAATCAAAGAGCTTATAAAGGATAAAAAGCTGCTCTTTGTTGACGACTCTATCGTACGTGGAACTCAGCTTAAAGAAACCGTCGATTTTCTCTATGACAACGGTGCAAAGGAAGTTCACATGAGAAGCGCCTGCCCTCCTATCATGTATGGATGTAAGTATCTCAACTTCTCCCGAGCAAAGAGCGATATGGAGCTTATTTCAAGGCAGGTAATAATGGAGCTTGAAGGTGAGGAAGGATTCAATTACCTTGAGGAATACAGCGATTCCTCCACCGAACGAGGTAAAAAGCTAAGAAAAGCTCTTTGCGAGAGATTCCATTTCAAAACTCTTGAATTTCAATCCCTTGAGGGCATAATCGAAGCTATCGGTCTTCCCCGCGAAAAGCTGTGTACCTACTGCTG
>JAZUBE010000145.1:0-2326 GCA_045638325.1 Eubacteriales bacterium | reverse complement strand
ACCGACGGTGAGGATATTTCGGGATTTCCCTCTCAGTATGTCGCTGCAAGGTATCTGTCATTCGGTGAGGATCACACACTTTTCCTTGACGGTACCTTCGATATGACAAAGGAATTTGTGGATATGCATTCCGATTACGGGATCGTGCCTCCTCCGACTGTCAAGGCAGGGGATGAGTATTTCTGCGGCATGGATCACTTTGCTCCCATGTTCGGAATCCCGATACAGGTGTATGATCCCGATATGACTGCTATCGTATTTGAGTATCTTGCATATGAGTCTGAGAGACTCCTTCTTCCCTCGTATATTGAGACTACTCTTAAGACTAAGCGTATGGAGGACAAAAGAGATTACGCTATGTTTGATATCATAAGAAACTCCGTGGACTATAACTGGATAGAGCTTTATCTGTGGGATTCGGAGCTTTCAACTATCCGACATAAGATACTCACCGCTTACAATGGCGGCAGACTTGAAAGTTACTACCAAAAGTGTCGTGAGGAGCTTGCCGAATTTACTCAAAAAATAACATCACTTGAATAATACACGAAAACAACGGATATCCGATGGTATCCGTTGTTTTTTGTCATGAAAAACACTTAAAACTCTTTACTTTTTCCTCAATATTTGGTATACTAAAATGTAATATGTGATAGTAGGCTCAAATTTGAGTCGGGAAGGACATTATAATGGAAAAAATAAGAAAACCCAGGGGTACGATGGACATTATCGCGCCCGATACAGCCGTATGGCAATATATAGAGAAGACTGCTGCTGACGTGGCTCACCGCTTTGGATTCGGTGAGATCCGTACTCCCACTTTTGAGGAGCTTGGGCTTTTCCACCGCGGTGTAGGAGAGACTACCGATGTTGTACAGAAGGAGATGTATACCTTTGAGGATAAAGAGGGCAGAGTATTTGCGCTTCGTCCCGAGGGAACTGCCTCCGTTGTACGTGCGGTGATCGAGAACGGTAAGCAGTCTGATCCCCTGCCGCTTCGTTATTTCTATAACATAAACTGCTTCCGTTATGAGAAGCCTCAGGCGGGACGCAGCCGTGAGTTCTATCAGTTCGGTGCAGAGATGTTCGGCGCCGCAGGTGCTGGTGCTGACTACAGCATGATCTCCCTTGCAGATACCTTTATTTCCGAGCTCGGTATCACCGGTGTTGAGCTTCATATCAACTCCATCGGATGTCCGAATTGCCGCCCTGCTTACAGAGAGGCACTTGTAAAGTATCTCCGCGAGAATGAAGATCAGCTTTGTGATACCTGTAAAGCTCGACTAATGCAGAATCCCCTCCGCGTTCTTGACTGCAAGAATCACTCCTGCTCTGAGATCGCCGCAAAGGCGCCCAGAACCATCGATCATCTGTGTGATGAGTGTCACGATCATATGGAGGAGCTTAAGGGGTACCTTGACGGTTCCGGTATAAAGTATGAGATCGATCCCCACATCGTGCGTGGACTTGATTATTACACACGTACCGTATTTGAGTTCATCGTTCCCGGAATCGGTGCGCAGAGTACAGTTTGCGGCGGTGGCCGTTATGACGGACTTATGGAGCAGCTCGGTGGTTCTCCCATGCCCGGTATCGGGTTTGCAATGGGTATTACAAGACTTATCCTTGCCATGGAGCAGTGCGGTGCGAAGATTCCCGAACAGGCAGGTGTTGAGCTTTACGTAGCACCTATGGGTGCTGATGCTGCAAAGTTTGCATCAAAGATCGTGTCAGAGCTTCGCCGCCTCGGTGTGTGTGCCGATTTTGATATAATGGGCAGAAGCCTTAAGGCTCAGATGAAGTATGCGGATAAGCTCGGCGCAAAGCGTGTGCTTATCATTGGTGACTCCGAAATAGAATCCGGTAAGGCAATGCTCAAGAATATGGAAACAAGTGAGCAGACAGAAATTACTCTGGACGGCGATGCGATCTGCAAAATGATCTCCGCCAATGAATAATAAAAAACCGAAAGTGAGAAAATAAAATGGAAAAGTTTACTTCTGCTGATAAAAGAACAGTATACTGCGGTACTCTTACTGCCGCTGATGTAGGCAAGAGAGTTACCGTTGCCGGATGGGCGCAGAGACAGCGTGATCTCGGTGCACTCATCTTTATCGATCTTCGTGACCGTACCGGTATCGTTCAGCTTGCATTCGATGACAATACTGACAGAGCAATCTTTGACGATGCTTTCGGTGTTCGTGCCGAGTTCGTTATCTCCGCATCCGGTGTTGTACGTGCGAGAGGTGAGGGTGCAGTTGACGCCAATATGGCTACAGGTGAAGTCGGAGGCCAAGCGGTCTTAGGAAGACAAGCAACTATTGCA
>JAZUBE010000144.1:0-4830 GCA_045638325.1 Eubacteriales bacterium | reverse complement strand
CATCGGTCTGTACCGTGATCACGATACACTTCAGCCCGTTGAATACTACTGCAAACTCCCTACCGACATAGAAAAAAGACAGGTGCTTGTAGTTGACCCGATGCTGGCAACAGGCGGCAGCGCTGCTGCAGCAATCGAGTTCATAAAGAAGAGAGGCGCAAACAAGATTAAGTTCATGTGCCTTATCGCAGCTCCCGAAGGTGTTAAAGCTCTTCAGGATGCACACCCTGATGTAGACATCTACATCGCAGCACTTGATGAAAAGCTTAACGAAAACGGATATATCTTACCCGGTCTTGGTGATGCGGGAGACAGACTCTTCGGTACTCTTTAATCTTATATAGAAAAAGGCTATGACAACCCAAGCGGTTTGTCATAGCCTTTTTTGTATTTTCAGTTAATTCTTAGTAAACTTCACTTCGTTGTCAATATACTCTACCGTTACGCTGTCGCCCTTCTTAACTGTTCCATCAAGAATCTTTTCTGCAAAGAGATCCTCGATGTCGCTCTGGATGGTTCTGCGGAGAGGTCTTGCCCCGTATACAGGGTCAAACCCTTTACTTGCCACCATCTCAACAACTGAATCTGCAAACTGTGCGGTGATTTCATTCTCTGCAAGTTTATCGCCCAACTTTTCAAGCATCTTTCTGCCAATAAGGGAAATCTCTTCCTTATTAAGCTGATTGAACACGATGATATCATCAATTCTGTTAAGGAACTCGGGACGGAATGTCTTCTTGAGTTCACCCATAACATTGGACTTGATCTTTTCATAATCAGCCACGTCGGACTGCTCAGATGCGAAACCGAGAGATGATTTCTTCTCACTGATAAGCCTTGCGCCTGTGTTGGATGTCATAATGATAACTGTGTTTTTGAAATCTATCTTTCTGCCGTGAGAGTCGGTAATCACACCGTCATCGAGAATCTGCAAAAGAACATTGAACACATCGGGATGTGCCTTTTCAAGTTCGTCAAAAAGAACTACTGAGTACGGCTTTCTTCTTACTCTTTCAGAAAGCTGACCACCCTCGTCAAAACCAACATATCCTGGAGGTGCACCGATAAGACGTGATACGGTGTGTTTTTCCATATATTCAGACATGTCGATACGGATGATTGAACCCTCATCGCCAAACATGGCTTCTGCAAGAGCCTTGGAAAGCTCTGTCTTACCTACGCCTGTGGGACCAAGGAAAAGGAATGAGCCTACAGGTCTCTTCTCATCCTTGAGACCAACTCTGCCACGTCTGATAGCTCTCGCCACAGACTTAACAGCTTCGTCCTGACCAACCACACGCTTGTGGAGAATCTCCTCAAGCTGAAGGAGTCTTTCAGACTCGGTCTTGGTAAGCTGATTTGCAGGGATGCCTGTCCATACGGCTACCACTGCCGCAACGGCGTCCTTATCTATAGTGCCGATGGTCTTCTGCTGTTTCTCTTCCCACTTTTTACGAGCTTTTTCCAGTTTATCCTTTGCAGTCTTTTCATCGTCACGGATCTTAGCTGCCTTTTCAAAATCCTGACTCTTTACTGCTTCTTCTTTATTGCGCTCCAGTTTAACAAGCTTGTCTTCAAGCTTTTTGATCTCGTCGGGAGCAGTATAAGTTTTAAGTCTTGCCTTGGATGCCGCCTCGTCAATAAGATCAATAGCCTTATCAGGCAGGAATCTGTCTGTGATATATCTCTTGGAAAGTTTGACTGCCGCCTCAAGAGCCTCGTCTGTTATCTTAACACCATGATGCGCCTCATACTTATCACGGATGCCCTTAAGGATCTGAACTGCTTCTTCCTCTGTAGGCTCGTCCACAGTCACAGACTGAAAACGTCTCTCAAGAGCCGCATCCTTTTCGATATGACGTCTGTACTCATCAATGGTAGTCGCACCGATAAGATGCATCTCCCCTCTCGCAAGGGCAGGTTTTATGATGTTTGCCGCATCAACGGCACCCTCGGCACCGCCTGCACCGATTATGGTGTGTATCTCATCAATGAAAAGGATTATTGAAGGATTCTGTCTTACCTCAGCCATTACACCCTTCATTCTCTCTTCGAATTCACCTCTGTATTTTGCTCCTGCGATCATTGAGGAAATATCAAGTGTGACTATCTGTTTACCACGTAGAGTTTCAGGGACATTCCCCTCAACAATACGCTGTGCAAGTCCCTCGACAACTGCAGTTTTGCCCACACCCGGTTCACCTATAAGGCAAGGGTTATTCTTTGTACGGCGGGAGAGTATCTGTATCACTCTCTCAGTCTCCTCATCCCGTCCGATTATGGGATCGATCTTACCCTCTTTTGCAAGAGCACACAGATCACGTCCGTATGACGAAAGTGTGGGAGAACCCGAAATGTTCTCTTTTTTAGTATTCTTTCCGTTTACGACTGAAGCATCGGAGGCACCGCCGAGGCAGGTCATTACTGTGTTTTCAAGCTCAGCTACACTGCCTCCCTGAGCTCTTATAAGTTGCATCGCAAAGCATTCACCCTCACTGAGAATCGCAAGAAGCAGATGCTCTGTTCCGATATAGCTGTGTCCGAGAGAGACCGATCTCTGTGCCGAATTTTCTATGACAGTTTTTGTTCTGGGGGTCATATCCCCTGCATTTACAGCTGATGGTGCACCCGTACCTGCCGCCTTCTCTATCATTGCCTTTGTCTGCTCAAATGTCACACCCGATGCCGTAAGAGCCTTGTATGCAATACTGTCTGTCTCCGGGAGAAGTCCGAGGAGCAGATGCTCCGTTCCGATATAATCATGTCCCATCTCACGGGCATAAAAAAGTGCTTTATTAAGTGAATTCTGTGCTTTTTTAGTAAATCTGCTCGTCATACTTATCTCCTTATAAAATAAATTCTCAAAGTGATGCCACCACTCTTGCCTTTGCGGCTCTTACGGCATCTCTGTCTATGGGGGTTTTAGCAGAATCTCCTGCTTCCGCTGTTATTGTTGCAGGCATTGAGGCAAAAAGAAGTCCGTCAAGCATCTCGCAGGTTATTTTATCTGTCATTCCCATGGCGGCACCGAGGCGCACCTTCGCGTAAAGCTCAAAAAGCTCTCTTGTATCCAAAAGTTCCGCATATCTCATTATACCGACAGCTCTGCGTACTCTGTCACGAAGTCTCAGGTATTCCTCACCGCTGATACTGCCGCGAAGTTCTCTTTCGCGTTTAACAATATTTTCAACAATACCGGAGATCTTTTTTATCGTCTCGTCCTCACTGATGCCGAGAGTAATCTGATTTGATATCTGGTAAAGGCATCCGTCGGCACTGCTTCCTTCTCCATTCACTCCGCGAACGGTAAGTCCCAGTTTTGTAAGCTGACTTTGGAGATGACCGATCTCCTTCGCCGCACTTATTGCAGGCAGGAAAAGCATCACCGATGCCCTCATTCCGGTACCGAGATTCGTAGGACAATGGGTAAGATATCCAAATCTTTCGCTGTAGGCGAATTCAAGGGATCTGTCAAGCTCCTCCTCTGTATTCATCACAGTCTCATATGTCTTCTCAAGGGACGAGCCTGCCATAAGGCACTGAAGCCTCAGATGATCTTCCTCGAGAAGCATGATGTAAACTCCTCTTTTGGTATCTGCAAGAAGTCCGCGAGGTCCCTTTTCCCTTGCAAATTCCGGACTCACGATATGTCTCTCAGCAAGTGCAAGAGATATCTCAGGTGAAAGCTCCGTAAAATCCGTATAGGAAAAATCTTTCATCGCCGGAACAGCTCTCACCTTTTCAATAATTTCTCCTGCTCCTGTTTTATCCAGTCTCGGAGAAAAGGGGTAATCCTTCAGATTTCTCGCAATACGAACTCTCGTGCTGACTACCACATCGGAGTCCTTTGCACCTTCTGTATGCCACGTGTATCCGTCAAAGCTCTTGTAGTCTGTCATTCTGTCTCCCCCTTCCCTTCTATCATGCGTATCTCATCACGAAGCTTTGCCGCAGTCTCATAATCTTCTGTATCGATCGCCTCTTTTATTTTTGCCCGAAGCGATGCGATCTTTTCCGCATCTTCGATCTTTTCACGGAATTTTTCGGGAACTTTTCCCGTATGGCGTGTGCCGCCGTGTATTCCGGCAACAGTTCTCTCAAGCTCATCCCCGAAAGTATCGTAGCATCTGGGACAGCCCGCCTTACCCTCTCGCCTCAAGTCGGCAAAGCTCATGCCGCAAAGATCGCACTTCTTGGAATCAGCCACCCGCTGATTCTTCTGAGGGGTAAGGAGACTTCCGATAAGGGAGCCCATGTCTCCTCCGAAAATGCTTCCTCCGAAAACAGACGGAATCCCGAAACTTATCTCACCCGATTTCTTCATCTCAGCCGCACATTCGTGGCAAAGAGCATACTTAGTCTCCTTACCGTTTATATTCTCGGTGTAATGCACCTGAGCTGTATTCTTCTTGCATCTATCACAAATCATATCCGTATCTCCTTTCTTCACGTAGGGCTTTACCCCACACCACATTAAAGCCCCTTTTTGAAAAGTGGCTTTAAAATCACCAAAAACTTTCATGTCGGGGTAGAGCTACACAACACACCGTCTTTATTTTACCTCAGAAGGCCAAGCAGAATGTGGCGCATTATGTCGGCACGAACCGAAGATCTCCCTCTCGGTTCAACTCTCGCAAGTGCTCTCTCCGAAAGAGCCGCAGCCGCAACAGCCGTACTCTTATCATCCATCACTCCGTTATCGCGAAGATTTCTCAGAAAAGCCATTGCCTCACCTTCATCAAGTGAATCTCCCACCGCGTGGAAGAAATGCATCAGATACTCGCTTTTGTTCATCGCCACACGGTTGATGCGGATGTATCCGCCGCCGCC